>JBHEOF010000008.1:12073-30146 GCA_046261715.1 Bacteroidales bacterium | reverse complement strand
AGGTTTTTTGGTTTGCATTTTGGATATTTATTATAAAAAACAGTCCGAATGCTAAATTAGTTTAACGGAAATATGATTTACCTGCGAACCCCAAAACCAAAATCCAAATTCAGAACCGAGCCGCAGGTGACCTCAGCAAAGCTAAATACGAAATCCAATATCATCTCCTTACCGAATATCCACAATTTCTTCACCCTTGAGTACAGGCACGCACTTGTTGATATTCAGCTGCATGCTGTAGTCCAGAATATCATCCAGTCCCATTTTGCGCAGCCGGTGCCGGTGAGCGGCTTTTTCAATGTATGTCCGGGGATTTTTGTGTGCTTGTTTCCATAATTCGGCACTGGCAATGGCTGAATCGCACATGGTATAAAATTCTCCTTTTTCCTTTTGGAGAATATAGTCAATGGCTGACCCTGCAAAAAGAGTATCTTCAAGGGAGAACCGGCTTTTCCATCCGGCACAGAATATTATAATCGGTCTCTTTTGCTGCATGGCCCAGTCGCAAATGGCATCCCGGTTAAGAAAAGCTCCAATTCCAACCATATTATTTCCATTCTGCACCATTTTTATGGCCTGGGTTCCGTTTGTGGTATTCATTACAACGGTTTTCCCCTGCAAACGGGGTTCCATGAAATTAAAAGGTGAGTTTCCAAATTCAGCACATTCCAGTACTTTACCGTCTCTTTCACCTGATACAATAAAACCTTTTTCCTTATAAGCAATGCTTTCTTCTATTTCAGAAACCGGGATGATTGACTTTACCTTGTTTTGAAATGCAGCACAGATGGAAGTAGATGCCCGGAAAATATCGGTAATAATAATTACCGCATTGTCCTTTTGAAACAAAGGCCATGATAGGGGAGAGAAACAAACTTCCAGGGTATATTTGCCTTTTTCGGAATACATGGTTGGGTTTATAAGTTTATAGGTTTATATGTTGATAAGTTCATGGGTTCATAAGTGTAAAATTTGAGATGTTTAGATGATAAGGCATATATCACCCTTTACTTATTATCCATTACCAACTAACTATCCTTTATAAAACGGTCTTTTCACTACAACTGCTTTGAGGGCTTTGCCACGGATCTCAATAAATATTTCTGCACCCACCCTGGCGAATTCAGTTTTAACGTAGGCCATACCGATGGGTTTTTTCAGTGAGGGTGACATGGTTCCGGAAGTTACTTCCCCAATATTATTACCTTCGGCATCCAGAACCAGATAGTGCTGACGTGGAATACCTTTATCAAGCAATTCAAAACCCACCAGTTTCCGGGTAACACCTTCCTTTTTTTGTTTTTCAATATTGTCGCGGTTTACGAAATTGTTGCCATCAACAAATTTGGTGATCCAGCCCAAACCGGCTTCTATAGGGGAAGTAGTATCGTTAATATCATTACCGTAAAGGCTGAATCCCATTTCTAACCTAAGAGTGTCACGCGCTGCAAGTCCAATAGGTTTGATACCAAATTCTTTTCCGGCTTTCAGAACTGCTTCATATATTTTAATTCCTGCATCATTGGGAAAATATATTTCACATCCGCCAGCACCTGTATAACCTGTTGTGGAAACCAGAACATCTTTCACACCTGCAAATTCCACAACCTTAAAAGTATAGAAGGGCATGTCTTCGATGGGCTCCGGAGTTAGTTTTTGCATGGCTTTCAAAGCCAGCGGGCCTTGCACAGCCAGTTGGGCTGTATTATCAGAAGCGTTTCGTAATGCTGCTCCAATGGATTTGTTTTGCTCATTGATCCAGTTCCAGTCTTTTTCAATATTGGAAGCATTAACAACAAGCAGATATTTTTCTATGGAAAAATGGTACACCAGGAAATCATCAACAATGCCCCCTTTGTCATTCGGGAAACATGTGTACTGAACTTTCCCTTCTGAAAGAACTGAAATATCATTTGAACTTACTCTTTGTACCAGTTCATAAGCTTTGGGGCCTTCCACCCATATCTCACCCATATGTGATACATCAAATACACCCAGGGCTTCTCTTACCGTCAAGTGTTCAATGTTTATACCTTCAAATTGTACGGGCATATAAAATCCTGCAAAGGGCACCATCTTTCCACCCATTGCTTCGTGCTTTTCTTTAAATACAGTGGTTTTCATTAAATAGTCAGTTTGATATGTTTGTTGATGAGTTAATTAGGTTATTAGGTTAATAGGTTAATAGGTTATTGAGTTTATAGGTTGATAAGTTGATAGGTTTAATGGTTAAAAATTGTTTACTTCTCTTGTCTACTTTCTCAGTTCTCCATTCTCCGGTCTCCCATCACCCTACCGAAGCACCTCAGTAACCAATTCAGCAGCTTCTTTAAGCAAAATGGCTGATTTTACCTTCAAACCCGACTCATCAATAATTTGTTTGGCTTCTTCGGCGTTGGTACCCTGCAGTCTTACGATAATCGGGATATTGATCTCTCCGATGTTTTTGTAAGCAGCTACAATACCTTCAGCGACGCGGTCGCATCTTACGATTCCCCCAAAAATATTCACAAGGATGGCTTTTACATTGGGGTCTTTCAATATGATACGGAAAGCTTCTTCTACGCGCTTCGCGTTGGCTGAACCACCTACATCGAGGAAATTGGCCGGATCGCCGCCCGAAAGTTTAATGATATCCATGGTTGCCATGGCAAGCCCGGCACCGTTTACCATACAGCCTACATTGCCGTCCAGCTTTACATAATTAAGATCATATTTGCCAGCTTCCACTTCCATGGGATCTTCTTCATCCAGGTCACGCATTTCCATAATGTCGGGATGCCGGAATAGTGCATTGCTGTCGATGGTCATTTTACAGTCGGCAACAAGTATTTTATCGTCAGCGGTTTTGAACAGGGGGTTGATTTCCATTAATGTTGCATCGTTCTGTACATATGCATTGTAAAGTCTGGGAACAAACTTTACCATGTTCTTAAATGCTTCCCCCTTTAGTCCCAGGTTAAAGGCAATTCGCCTGCACTGGAAAGGCTGTATACCGGTTTTGGGATCAATTTCTTCGGTGAAGATCTCTTCCGGAGTTTCTTCGGCAACTTCTTCAATATTCATACCTCCACGTGGGGAATACATGATCATATTGCGTGAAGTCGCCCGGTTCAGAAGGACACTGAGATATATCTCGGATGGTTCTGATGGTCCGGGATAATAAATGTTTTGTTCAATAAGAAGTTTCCGCACTTTCTTCCCTTCGGCGCTGGTTTGCGGAGTTACCAGTTGCATACCCAGTATATTTCCTGCATGGGTTTTTACTTCATCCAGGTTTTTGGCGATTTTTACTCCACCGCCTTTGCCACGACCACCGGCATGAATTTGCGCTTTAACAGCACAAACGTCATTGCCCGTAGTTTCCTGGATCTTTTTTGCCGCTTTTATGGCATCATCAACACCTTTTACCATGATCCCTTCCGGTACAGGGACACCATATTTTTTTAGTAAAGCTTTACCTTGATACTCGTGTACGTTCATTTTATCGTTTTTGTTTTGTTTCTGACAGGAATTTGTAGGAAAGCAAAAATACAAAATTCATTCTCAATTCAGGTGTTATGGTTTATAATATTTCCAACAGGTAAAATATTTTGTTAAAGTGTAAAATAAAAGAAATTGTAATGCCGTTATACAGTTGAAAATTAAGGTTCAATTAAATTCATGCTGATGAAACATTTTTCTACCCTTGACAATGATTTAACTATGATTCTCGAACTTCTTTCTGATATGGTTGAAACCCGGCATCTCTCAAAAACACAAATGATGCAAATAATGGAAAACTACTTCAACCTTCAGGCCGAAGAAAAACAGGCTGTTAAGCCATCAGAATGTATAGTTAAAAACATCATGAACTACAGCCATTCGCTGGAAGTGATGAGATTGAAAGAAAATCAACCCGTAGGATTTATTGTGAACTAGGGTTGCAAACTTAACCGAATGATAACCGCAATACAGAAGTTTTTAACAAAAAAACGAAATATTGCGGTTTTTTCTGTGTTAATCCTTAAAAAATAAACATCGTATAAAAAAACTGTTATTTTTGCCCTGAAAACAGCATGAAATTATTTAAATCGCTGTTTTTCTTACGTAAAACAATATTGAAATCTTAAAACTAATAACAAATTGATGTAACATTCCTGAGAAACAGGAGTATTATATAATATGAATGTTCGATTGAACCTCTTTAAAACAAAATTATAATAAAATGAAAAAAAGACTTGTTTATACCGTTTTTGCCCTGATGTTACTGGGCTTAAGTATGAGTGGATGCAAATCAAAGGAATTATGTCCTGCTTATACTGTTGATGCTGATAACATTGAAGTTATTCAGGAAGATCAGAGCTGATCTTTATTATTACATTACCGTCTTTCTCATTTGGTTATCTTTCAGTCATTCGATATGAAAGATTTTAGTTAAAATAATTCATTGAATCACAGGTAAATAACACCCCCTTGTATGCCGGTTGCTCAGGTTTAAGGGGGTTTATGTATTTAATTACTGGGTTATTATAGCCTGGTATTTGCATTATGTGCTTTTACAAAAAGCCACATTTTAAGGATTACCCGGGTTTGATTAAGTCAATTGTGTAGCCAAAAATTTTATTTTTATCTGTCGTTGAAGATTTCCGTTTTAATATTTTTCAATTATAAAAAATATGCGCGTATTTATTGCTTTTTTCGTGATGGTTTGTTTGATTGGTTGTCAGCAAATTAATAGAAGTGAAGATGAATATACACTCCATATCATTCACGCCGGAAGTCTTACCTTGCCCGTACATGAAATATCGAAAGCTTTTCAGGAAGAAAATCCGGATGTGAGAATTTTAACAGAAGCATGGGGCAGCAAGGCCGGGGCACGCCGGGTAATTGATGTTAATACTCCTGCTGATGTTTTTATGTCGGCCGATTATTTGGTTATAGAAAATATGCTTATTCCGGAGCATGCTTCATGGTATCTGCCTTTTGCCACAAATGAGCTCTCAATTGTTTATACTTCTCGTTCTCGCTATGCCGGCGAAATTAACCAGGATAACTGGATGGATATCCTTATGAAACCGGATGTAAAATACGGCCGTAGTAATCCCGATATGGATCCTTGTGGAGTTCGCAGCGCTCTTGCCATTAAGCTTGCAGAAAAAAAGTATGGGAAAGAAGAATTTGCCCGTAAGTTACTTGAAAAGGACACGGATAATATTCGTCCCAAAGAAACAGATCTTATTGCATTACTGGAAAAAAACCATATTGATTACATTTTTCTTTACAAAAGTGTGGCTGTTCAGCATGGATTAGAATACCTGAAGCTACCCGATAGTCTTTCATTGGGAAATTTCGAACTGAATGATTGGTACCGCAATGTAAACATCGAAACTCTGGGAACCCGGCCAGGAGAAACCATCACCGAATATGGGGAAGCCATGGTTTACGGGCTAACCATTCCGCATAAATCTGAAAACCCGGAACTGGCAGAGAAATTTATTCGTTTTGTACTTCATCCTGATAAGGGGCAGGCAATATTGAAAAGGTTAGGACAGGACCCGGTAATGAACTTTGATAATCCTTTTAAAAAGAACATTCCTGAAGAGTTACTGGATCAAATATAAAGTATTTAATAAAAATATTAGTAACATAAACCTGAAACAATTCCGAAGCTTTAAAAGAATCTTTTCAGAATTTGCAAAAAAATGGCCCGGATGTAATTTCAACAAACCCGGGCCACTATAATGATTGGTTTTTACTTATAAACTCGTCTTATCTGCAAGTATCATAATAGATCTGTCGGGAATACTGGTTTTACCATTCTGAACCTGATTATATCCGTCAACGGTTGAACCCGTTTCTTCAATGGAATATTTGGTAGCTATAATGACCCAGTCGCCGTCGGGCAGGTCAACTTCCACATCATTGGCATTAGCATTATAAAACACCAGGATGTCTTTCCATTTATCCCCATTGGCATTATCACCAATATGAAAACCAACCAGAAGGGGTTGTTCTATATCGAAAAACCTAAGATGTTGCTGCACCATTTCAGTGGTGGGCATTCGGAAAGCAGGGTGGTTTTTACGCAAATGAATCAGATCTTTGTAATAATCAAATACACCTCTGTATTTATGTTTGTTATGCCATACCAATTGGTTAATTGAATCAGGAAGATTGTAAGTATTATGTTCACCAAATTTGGTGCGCTTGATCTCTTCACCTGCATGCAACAATGGTACACCTTGCGATGTAAGCACTATAGCATTGGCAAATTTCTGCAGGTCGAGCATTTGTTCCTTTGAACAATCTATGCAGGTATATTCAATCTTGTCCCACAAACACGGATTATCATGGCAGGTAACATAAGTGATGGTTTGCAGGGGATTGGCTGCATAAGGAGCATCGGAATAATTAACTGCGGGGTAATCGATCTGGGGATGTTCTGTGGATGCTATTACTCCAAATTTAATGCTTTCTTTCAGTCCGAGCTCGCCGGCCATAAAGCCCGGTGCATTATTATCATACCAGGGTCCGCGAATAGCATCACGTATATCATCACTAAAAACAGCTACTCCATTGAGACGAGCGGCATGGGCTTTTACAGCCCTTTCGTTTTCAGGCAGCGGAGTGTTACCTGCTGTCCAGCCTTCTCCGTAAAGGAAAATATCAGGATCGATGGCATGAAGCTCTTCACGGATCAGGTTCATGGTTTCGATGTCGTGTAATCCCATCAAATCAAACCGGAAACCATCAATGCGATATTCCTCTGCCCAGTATTTTACCGATTCAATCATAAACTTTCGCATCATGGCTTTATCCGATGCAGTTTCATTGCCACAGGATGCCCCATCAGAGTAGGTTCCATCCTGATTCATACGGAAATAATACCCGGGTACCAGATTCTCAAAAGGGGAGGCACCGGCGTCAAACATATGGTTGTAAACAACATCCATAACAACCCTTATGCCATTGTTATGAAGTGATTGTACCATTTGTTTAAATTCTCTGATACGTACATTTCCATCGTATGGATCGGTAGAATAAGATCCTTCGGGTACATTGTAATTTTTTGGGTCATAGCCCCAGTTGAACTGCGGCTCATCCAAACGGGTTTCGTCAACGGTATAGAAGTCATATACGGGTAGCAGATGCACATGGGTAATGCCAAGTTCCACAAGATGATCTATACCTGTTTTTTCTCCTTCGGGGCTGAGGGTACCGGTTTCTGTAAAGGCCAGGTACTTTCCGCGGTTTTCGATACCCGAGCTGGGATGGATGGAAAAATCGCGCATATGGATCTCCCAGATCACTATATCAGCGGGGCTTTCCAGTTCAGGACGGTCGTCAATCTTCCAGCCTTCGGGATTGGTGGATTTCAGATCGACTATCATTCCCCGGTTTCCGTTTACACCTACGGCACGTGCATAGGGATCAGGAACTTCAAGTTTCATTTCACCGTCAATTTCTGCCTGGTATGTGTAATATTTATCTTTCCAGTCACCTTCCAGCTCAAGCAGCCAGGTTCCGTTTTCATCCTTTTCCATTGGCAGGGTTTCGAGCAAATTTCCATCGTGCCCCTGATCATAAATTCTAACTGTAATTTTTTCGGCGGAAGGTACCCATACCCTGAAAGTGGTCTTTTCCGGCGAATAGCGCACACCCAGGTCATCCCCATGATAAACAGAATAACCATCGGTAAGTTCTTGCTTGCCTGAAATCTGGCAACTAACTATTGTCATCGTAATAACCGCGATTAAAGTGAATAAATTGATTTTTGTTTGATACATGGCTGTCATGTTTTGATAAATTAAAGGCCGTAAAGATAGGCTTAAATTTTTATATTTTGATGAATACATAGGATCCTGCTTGCTATTAAAAAACCACCGGTCATTTAAAAAAAATGCCGGTGGTTTTTAAAAAAAATAATATTTTTAGTTAATGTAAATTCCTTCCCCGACGCCTATAGGTAGGTTGAGTCCGTACCATACAAACAGGAGTATAACCCACATTATAAATAAAATAACGGCATAGGGTATGAGCAATGAAACCACAGTGCCAATACCAATTCGTTTATCGTATTTATGTATCCACCCCAATAATAACGGGAAGTAAACATAGAGTGGTGTAACACAATTGGTTATGGAATCTCCCACACGATACATCAGTTGTACGAATGCCGGACTATAGTTCAGTTGTGCAAGCATTGGAACAAATATAGGTGCAAATATGGCCCATTTGGCCGATCCGCTTCCCAGGAAAATATTGAGAAGGGCTACGATGATCATGTACAAAGTAAAAAGTACCGGTCCGGTAAGTCCTGTGGTGCGCAGGAATTCTGCTCCATTAATGGCGAGTATCTTATCCAGGTTCGACCATGTGAACAGTTCAATAAACTGTGCAACCACGAGCATTAAAACAATATATCCTGAAAGGCCCTTCATGCCAAACTCCATATGTTTGAGAACATCATTGGCCTGGGTTATGGTACCGGTTGCCCTGCCATAAAAATAACCGGGGATGGCAAAGAAAAAGAACAAGATAGGTACAAGTCCCCGAAGGAATGGAGAGGGTACAATGCCACCGGTTTCGGGATCGCGCAAAGGCCCCCATGAAGGCGCAACCAAAAGAATAATTAAAACCGAATAAACCAAAAGTGCAATACCGGCATGCCTGAGACCTTTTTTTTCCTCATCGCTCATACCTTTGTTTTGTTCCAGTTCTTTTTCATCAAGCATATCACCACCGGCAAAAGCTTTGGTACGGGGGATGGTAAATCTTCTTACTATAAAAGCCCCACCTAAGCCAAGAATCAACGTTGAAACAATCATAAAGTACCAGTTGGCAGTAGCACTTACTTCGATGCCTCCATCAATTCCTGAAGATACCTGGGTGGTGATTCCTGCCAGCATTACATCGGTTCCGGCTATAAAAAAGTTGGCAGTAAAACCCGCTGTGGCACCTGCATACCCGGCAACAAGTCCGGCTATCGGATGCAATCCCATTTTAGAAAAAATAAGTGCGGCGATGGGGGGTACAATCACAATTCCTGCATCAGAGCCTATGTTTCCGCATGCACCGATGATAAAAATCACTGGCATTACAATTTGTTTGGGAACGGCAAATGCCACATTTCTCAGTGCTACAGCAAGTAATCCACTCTGTTCGGCAATGGAAACTCCCATAAGCATTACCAGTACCAGCCCGAAAGGAGCAAAATGTGCAAAGTTGGTTACCATTTCCTGTACAAACCACCGCAAACCTTCACCGGAAACAAGGTTTCTGGCAAATACGCTTTCTCCGCGACCCGGATCTAAAGCACTCAGATTAAAGTAACTTGTTATTGCACTTAACACAATGATAATTATGCATATCCAAACAAACATCCAGAAGGGGTGTGGGAGCTTGTTTCCCATGCGTTCAACCCAGCCCAGGAATCCTTTTGCCGGTTCGGGTTGCTGGTCGGTTTTGCCGGTTGAATTATCATCAACCGGATTTTTTCTGTTGCTTTCGGTATCTTTTGACATAGGTTAGTTTTTTTGATTGGCTGCGCAAAAATGTGTTTTTTTTTTGGTATTTCCAATAACTGATATATCAAATATTCAGGTTTACATACGTTTTTTAAAAATGATAGTCTCTTTAGTTTACTTACAATATTTATAATATACAGTATAAAAGGTCATTATTACTAAATTGTAATTTCTAAACTTATCATTAATTTAGCTGTTCGAAACCACATATTCATAAGATACTTAAATGATAATACTATGAACAGAGTTTTTTTTGCATTCCTGCTACTTATTTCAGGCATCATTTTCCATTCTTGTAATTCCCGCCAGCAAGCCGACCTCATACTAACCCATGGAAATATCTATGCTGTCGATGAAGCCCTCAGCTTGCATGAAGCAATGGCAGTAAAAGACGGAAAAATACTTAAAACGGGAAGCAATGAAAGTATTCTTGATGAATACAGAGCTTCAGAAGTTATTGACCTTGACGGGAAGTTCGTGTATCCGGGTTTCATTGATCCGCACAGCCATTTCATAGGATATTCGCTCAATTTACTGAGAGCGAATTTATGGATGTCGGAATCTATGGAAGAAATAACAGAACGGCTTCAGGTCCATCAGGAAACCATAATGGGTGAATGGCTGCAGGGCAGGGGCTGGGACCAGAACCTTTTTGAAGTAAAGGAAATGCCTGATAACAGCTTACTAAATGAAGCTTTTCCTGATATTCCGGTATATATCGTGCGGGTTGACGGCCATGCTGCCATAGTCAATGACAAGGCTCTGGAATTAGCTGGTATTACATCAGATACCAAAATTGACGGTGGAGAAGTGCGCCTTAGCAATGGCAAGCCCACGGGTTTGCTTATCGACAGGGCGATGTATATGGTTTCTTCGCTTATTCCCGAACCCACTCTTGAAGAAAAAGTCGAACTTTTGAAAAGAGCACAACAGGATATGTTTGCAGCAGGACTTACGTCAGTTTGTGATGCAGGACTACCCAAAGAAAATATTTTATTGCTCGATAGTTTGCATAAAGCCGGTGAACTGGATATCAGGGTATATGCTATGCTTAGTCCATCTGAAGAAAATTTCGAATATTTTCTACCTAATTGTCCATACATGACCGATCATCTTACTGTAAGATCAGTTAAACTCTTTGCTGATGGTGCGCTGGGATCCAGGGGAGCTTTGATGAAAG
The DNA here is from genome assembly GCA_046261715.1 of Bacteroidales bacterium. Classification (GTDB taxonomy): domain Bacteria; phylum Bacteroidota; class Bacteroidia; order Bacteroidales; family UBA7960; genus SKVR01. Next base: position 19,457 of record JBHEOF010000008.1, on the reverse strand, counting down.
AACCTTACAGCGATGATCCGGATAATTATGGAATTCTGGTTGATAACATGGAATTAATGCGCACAGCCTGTGAGCTGGCTCTGGATCATGGTTTCCAGGTAAGTACTCATGCCATTGGTGATGAAGCAAATCATATCATGCTGAATATGTATGCTGATTTTCTCGAACCTGGAAATGATCTGCGCTGGCGTATTGAGCATGCCCAGGTGATTGATCCGGCTGATTTTGATCTTTTTGGAGCGTATAATATCGTCCCCAGTATTCAGGCTATTCATGCAGTATCTGATATGGGCTGGGCTGAAGACCGTGTTGGACCCGAAAGGATCAAAGGAGCTTATGCATACCGCGATCTTATGAACCGGTTCGGCTGGTTACCAAACGGCAGCGATTTCCCGGTTGAGCACATCAATCCCCTTTACAGCTATCATGCTGCCTTTACCCGCACTGACCAGTATGGTAATCCCGAAGGAGGCTGGTATCCCGAACAGCTTCTTACACGCGAAGAAGCTCTTAAGGGTATGACCATCTGGGCCGCTAAAGCCAATTTTGAGGAAGAATCCCGCGGTAGCCTGGAACCTGGCAAATTTGCTGATTTTGTAGTAATGGATGCAGACCTTCTTACAGTGGATGAAAGTCTCATTTATGATCTGCCCGTGCTGGAAACCTGGGTAGGAGGAAAGAGAGTGTATTAAAATCTCAGCGAGCGGAATTGCAAATTCCGCTTAGCGGTGAAAAAGTTTTTATAAATAGATTTGATTTGATTCAAATTTACTTAAGCAATATGGGGTTATTACTATTTTATCTTTTTCTGGCACTTTTTGTTTCCTTCTTATGTTCAATTATGGAGGCAGTTTTGCTTTCTACTCCTCATACTTTTTTGATGGTTAAGGAAAAAGAAGGACATTTATGGGCTAAACGGTTTCTGAATATGAAACAAAATATTGACAAGCCCCTTTCTGCAATTCTTTCGCTAAATACCATTGCACATACTGTTGGTGCTGCAGGTGTTGGTGCCCAGGCAGTAATTTTGTTTGGAGATGTGTATTTCGGACTTATTTCTGCTATCCTTACCGTCCTTATTCTGGTGTTTACTGAAATAATACCCAAAACAATTGGAGCCCAATACTGGAGAAGACTTTCCAAAATTACTTCAATCATAATTAATATCATGGTTTTGATCACCTATCCTTTGGTATTGATGTCTGCAGTAATTACAAAACTAATCTCAGGCCGTAAAGATGAAAAAACTACAAGCCGGGAAGAGATTTCTGCCCTGACAAGTATCGGGGCGCTCGAAGGACTTTTTAATAAAAATGAGCATAAGATCATTCAAAATCTTTTAAGATTGAGAAATGTTAAGGTATCGGAAATTTTAACTCCCAGGGTTGTGGTTGTTCATGCTGATCAGGAGTTATTACTTTCAGATTTTCTAAAAAACAAAGATTATTTGAAATATTCCAGGATTCCCGTATATAAGAATGATGAAGAAAATATAACCGGGTATGTTTTTCGGCAATCTGTCTTTGAAAAACTTGCAGAAGATCGTCATGAATTGAAGCTCAAAGATATAAAAAGGAAAATGCTCGTATTGCCCGATACTATTACACTTTTTTCAGTATGGGAAAAACTTCTTGAGAATAAGGAACATATAGCCCTTATTGTTGATGAATATGGAGGAATGGATGGCATTGTAACACTGGAAGATATAATTGAAACATTGCTTGGTTTTGAGATAATTGACGAAAAAGATACCATCACTGATTTGCAGAAATATGCAAAGGAGAGATGGGCTGCAAGGCAGACAAAGTATAATTTACTTGAAAAAAAAACTAAAAAATAAAATATACTAAAGGTTTTTTGAAATTCTGTTCATCTTTTTTTATTTGTTATAATATGAACTACTGATTAACTGATTTTATTTGCTTATTAAACCTATTTCAGTAATTTTGCGCCATCAATTTATGATGAGGAAAACAGAAATAAAAACATAGTTTATGCTGAGGTTGTGTCTTATTTTTCATTTGGATCACTAAGCAGAAATTGAAAATATCCGGGGGTATGTATCTTTAACAGATGCTGCCCCTTTTTGTATCAAAACACCGGAAATCACAAACTGTTAAACCCTTAAATCGAAAACAATGAATACCTATTTAGTGGTTGTGGTTGCTTATTTTGGTCTGATTACCCTTATCTCATTACTGACCAAGAAAGTAGCCAGTCGTTCGGCAGCCGACTATCTTGTTGCCGGTCGCAATCTCGGCGTAATAGCCTGTGCTGTCGTTGTGGCATCGGAATGGCTCGGAGGCATGAGTACCATTGGAGTAAGCGAGAGAGCTTTTATGTCAGGCACCATGCAACCCATTCTGTACAACATCTCAACAGCCATTGGTATGATCATAATCGGTTTTACCGTAGCAAGACATTACCGCGACAACAATGTGCATACAGTAAGCGAAATGCTCGAAAACCTTTTTGGACGCAGAGCCAGGGCTGTTTCAGCTATTGCCTTTCTGTTTGCTTATATAGTTCTGGCCTTTGTGCAATTGCAAACCGCTTCCAGTGTTATTTCGGCCATGTTTGGACTACCCTGGATTTACGCGGTGATCATATCATCGGTGGTTATTACTATTTATACTTACGTGGGAGGTATGCATGCCCTTGCCATTACCGGAATCATTCATGTAATTACTATGTTTTTTGGTATTGGAGTAGCCACGTGGACAGGCCTTGCCGATGTAGGTGGTTTTACTGAGCTTAAGCTTCAGATGATTGCCCAGGGTTCACCCGACAACTTATATAATCCTTTTAGTGGCGGTTTGAGTTATGCATGGAGTCTGATCCTGGGTGGAGTGCTGGGTGGTATGGCCGGGCAGGCCAGTATTCAGCCTATCTTTGCTGCACGCAGTGCTGCCATCGCCAAAAAGGCAGCCATCTTTTCATCATTGATCATTGCTCCTTTTGGAATTATGGTGGCTTTTCTGGGACTGGTAGCCAAAACCGGAGGCTATTTCGATATTACTACAAGTGCCAGCCCTCTGTGGAATCCCGATCTGGGTATCATCAATCCTAAAATGGTGTTACCTACGCTTATGGTTACCCCCGAGTTTATTCACCCCGTGCTGGGTGGCATTGCCCTGGCAGGCATCCTGGCAGCAATACTCTCAACTGTAGGTCCTGTGAATTTTGCTGTGGTTACTATCGCCACCAAAGACATTTACCATGGAATCATCAATAAAACTGCTGTTGATAAAAAACTCATATCTACTGCACGTAAACTGGTAATCCTGGTGAATCTGCTCACTATCCCGCTGGCCTATTACAGCACAGGAGCCATCCTGAGTATGGCTTATATATCTTACGGAATCAGGGCCATTGGTGCCATTGTTATTGTGATGGGAATATACAAACGCGGCTGGATCAGCACCGATGGTGTTCGCTGGGCTTTTATAGGCGGAACTTTGGCTGTTCTTATAAATATCATTGCCAAATTGCTGGGCTGGTGGACCATAGAAGATACATACATGGCCGTAGGTGCTGCTTTGATATTTGTTATTTTAGGAAATATTTATGCCGGCAGAAAAAAGAAAAATCTCAAAAATAAATCTGCCAAATTGAAACGTTTTCCGGAGAAAAAAATTGACTGAACCCAACTATGACAGAAAAAACACCCTTGCAGGGATTAAAAGTACTTGAACTGGCCAGTGTACTGGCCGGACCCAGTGTGGGCATGTTCTTTGCCGAACTGGGCGCTACAGTGTATAAGATTGAAAACGTTACTACACAGGGTGATGTAACACGCAAATGGAAGCTTCCTAAAGAAGATGCCGATACCGATATTTCAGGCTACTTCTCCTGTGTGAACTGGGGCAAATCATCCTTTGCCGTTGATCTTTGTCAGGAAGAAGGTCTGAATATCATTTATGATCTGGCCGCTCAATGCGATATCGTATTGGTGAGCTACAAACCGGGCGATGCTGAAAAACTTAGGGTGGATTATCCCACATTGAAAAAACACAATGAAAAACTGATTTACTCCCATATAACTGGTTACGGATTGCAGAACCCGCGGGCAGGTTTCGATGCCATCATCCAGGCTGAATCGGGGTTTACATATATGAACGGTCAGCCCGACGGCCCACCCACCAAAATGCCTGTGGCACTGATGGATGTACTGGCTGCTCACCATCTGAAAGAAGCGATTTTGCTGGCTTTATATTATCGTGAAAAAACCGGCAAAGGTCAGTATATTGAAGCTTCATTATTCAAAGCGGGTGTATCATCACTGGCTAATCAGGCCACAAACTGGCTGGTAGGAAAAGCTATTCCCCAGCGTATGGGCTCCGACCATCCCAATATCGTCCCCTATGGTACTATTTTTAAAACAGCTGATGGTAAGGAAATTGTTTTGGCAGCCGGAACCGATAAGCAATACCAGCAGCTTATTACCGCACTGGGAAGACCTGATCTGGCAACAGACTGTAAATTTGAAAAGAATCACGGCCGGGTGATCCATAAGGAAGAAATTAACGGGATCATTCAGGATTTGATTATTAAATACTCCCGTGATGAAATCCTGGAAATTCTTCAGCAAAAAAGAATTCCGGCAGGTGGTGTATTTAATATGCAGGAAGTTTTTGAAGTAAACGAAGCAAAGCCCATGATGCTGGAAGGAAAGTATGAAACAGGGATGGAAATTCAGGGAGTACGTTCCATCGCATTTACCACAACAGATAAAATGTCAGTGGAAAAACTTTCACCACCCCCGCATTACGGACAACATACCCGTGAGATCCTTTCCATTGTTATGAACTATGATGAAAATGCAATAAACGAACTAATCAATAAAGGAGTAGTGTATGCAAAACAATAATAAAGGGAAGCGCACCCTTATTGACGCTTCACGGCTGATCATTGAATCCATGGCACGTGCCGGGGCCGATGCCTTTATCGGATATCCGATTACACCTGCCAATCTTTTATACCACTACGGCTCACAGCGTATGCCGCTGATGCTGGCTGCGCCCGATGAAATCACCACGCTGCAATGGATGTCCGGTCTGGCAGCAGCAGGTAAAGTGCCCATAACGGCAACATCCTTTCCGGGTTATGCCCTGATGATCGAATCCGTAAACATGGCCTATATGATGGAGCTGCCGATGGTTATTATTCTTGTACAACGACTGGGACCAGCCACCGGAACCGCTACTTGCGGTGCCCAGGGTGATCTGAGTCTGCTTCGTGGAAATATCTCCGGAGGTCATCCTATACCGGTTTTCAGCACATCATCTTTCGCCGATTGCTGGACCCTTCCCGCGAAAGCGTTAAAAACCGCAGTTGAACTGAGAACTCCTGTTGTGCTTCTCACATCCAAAGAAGAAGTAATGACCACCAAAAGCTTCGATCTTGAAACCCTGCCCGATATAGAACCGGTGGAAAGAAAATATTATAACATGCAATGTGACGGGAAATACAAATCCTACAAAGCAACCGATCTGGTACCTGATTTTCTGCCTGTTACGCAAAATAAACACCAGGTCCGTATCAATGCTTCCACCCACAATGAGGAAGGTATTTTGCAACACAGCACTGATGAAGCCATGACCAATACACGGCGCCTGGAGAACAAGGTCAGGCAAAAGCTGTATGATTATATCGAATACGAATATTACGAGTCAAAAGATGCCGGAAAGCTTGTGGTATCCTTTGGTATCACTGCCGCCGCAGCAAAGGATGCAGTAAGGGAACTTGAACAGCTGGGCGAAAAGGTATCGCTTCTTATTCCCCAGACACTTGTGCCGGCACCCGAGGTTTACCTGGAAATCATGGAAAGTTATAAAACCGTTGTGGTTGCCGAAGAAAATATCAATAACCAGTTCAGTGAAATGCTTTATGGCCTTCGCAAACCTGTAAACCATCGTTTTGTAGGTTCTCTGGGAAAAATGATCACACCACAACAAATTATAGAGGAGGTACAGGCATGACAACAGCTTTTTTAAATACCGATGCTTTGCCCTATTGCAAAGGCTGCGGACACGACCTTATAGCACGCAATACCACCAAAGCACTTGAAAAACTCAATTATGATCCCCTGGATGTGATCATGGTTACTGATATCGGTTGCCATGGCATCATTGATAAATGTTTGAATACCCATACCGTGCACGGCCTGCATGGCCGTTCCGTAGCACTGGGTGCAGGTATCAGTTTCGGAAATGTGGATCCGAAAAAGAAGATTGTGGTTTTTATTGGTGACGGTGGTACCACCATCGGTTTGCAGCACATTATGGAGGCAGCCCGCCTGAATCTGAATATGACGGTTGTGGTGCATAATAACTACTTGTACGGCATGACGGGTGGGCAATCCAGCGGACTAACACCTCATGGGTTCAATACCACAACCTCAGTGGAAGGCAACCCATTTTCAGGCTATGATCTTTGTGCGCTTACCCATGCAGCAGGAGCAAGATATACCGGTCGCATTATGGGTATAGGCGATATCAGCGACAAGCTGGCAGAAGTAATTGCCATCAAAGGTTTTTCTTTGATTGAAGTGCTTGAGATCTGTCCGAGTTATGGTGTTAAACTCAATCCCCGCCGTAAGCTGCAGGAGATAGTGGAAAAATCCGGTAAGCCATTGGGTGACTGGACCCGCGAACGTGAGCCTTTTGAAGCACACCAGGGAAGGAAAGCAGATGACCTTTTATCGCGGTTACCCATCGTAAAGAAAGCATTTAACTCCTATTTAAAAAAGCCTTTATCTCTGGTAATAAGCGGCTCAGCAGGAGAGGGAGTGCAGTTGGCAGCAGGTTTGATAAGCAAAGCGTCTCTGATCTCAGGATTGCATGTTACCCAGAAGGGAAGTTATCCTGTAACTGTAGGTGTTGGTTTTTCAACTTCCGAAATTAATCTCTCGAACGAGCATATCCGCTTCCATGGTATCAATGTACCCGATATGGCTATCATAACTTCTGCTGACGGGCTGGCACACAACCGTAAAAGAATTGAAGCCATGAAAGAAGGTAAAGTGTTCATAGACATTAGTCTGCCTGTACCTGAAACCGGTGCAGATGTTATTCAACATGATTTTCGCGCCCTGGGAGCCCGCAATGCAGCTATCTTTTCGGTATTTTTCTTTGCCCTGAAAACCGGTATTATTTCTACCGAAGCTATCTTCAAGGTAATTGAAAACGAAGGCAAAACTGAGAAACTGCCACTGGCGAAGATAAAGGAAGCGTTGAGCGCTGTATAAGAGAACGAAGGACGAAGACCGGAATTGGGAAAATTCGAAATCCGAAATCCGAAATTCGAATATCGAATATCGAACCGAGCTGAAGGCGGGCTCAGCTTCACTTCGATGCTTTGAACCATATAAGACATATAAGGG
>JBHEOF010000008.1:0-12063 GCA_046261715.1 Bacteroidales bacterium | reverse complement strand
GTCTAGTACACTGTACCCCCTTAACGTTCGGAAAGTTGACCGCGAAGACACAAAGACACAAAGGTAGGATGTAGAGCGGGTTTTTCTTAGCGTCTTCGCGACTTTGCGGTAAAATTCTACATATGAAATTCTTAATAAAATTATTCAGGATATTCCTGTTCTTCATTCTTTTATCAAAATTCTCCTTCGGGCAGGGAATAATGGGTCGTATTACCAATGCTGATGGTGAAGGCATTTCCTATGCAGCTGTGTTTGTACCGGCTATTCATAAAGGTACAACAGCCAATGAGGAAGGGTACTATCAAAAGGAACTCAAACCCGGAAATTATGAAATCAGATTTCAGTACCTGGGCTACAAAACAAAGGTGCATACAGTAACAATTGATAATGATTTTGTTTCTCTGGATGTGGTTATGGAAGAGCAGCAGTATGCTCTTCCTGAAGTGGTTGTTACTGCCAGTGGTGAAGATCCTGCTTATTACATTATGCGACGGGCCATAGGCATGAGCCAGTATTACCTCAACCAGGTTTCGGAATATAGTTGCAAAGTTTACCTGAAGGGTTCAGGTGTGCTTACAAAAATACCCACCATTTTGCGCAGGCAGTTTGAAAGGGAAGGGGTGGAGCAGGACCGATATTTTGTTACTGAAACTTTATCAGAGGTGGATTATCGGATGCCCAACCAGGTGCAGACACGTGTTATTTCAACCCGCAGCTCGGGCGACGACAACCAGACCAGCCCCATGGCATTCATAACCATGAGTCTGTATAAAGATATCAATGGTATCATTTCTCCACTCAGCCGTAATGCTTTCCGGGTATATCGCTTTCAACTGGAAGGTACATTTATGGAAAATGGCAAGCAGGTAAATAAAATACGTGTGATTCCGCGACGCGCTGGCCATGATCTCTATAGTGGACATATCTTCATTAAAGATGGCACCTGGAACCTGCACAGTGTGGATTTAAGTATAAAACAATCTCTTTTTACAGCAAGTATAAGGCAGGTTTATAATCAGGTAGCAGAAGAAGTATGGATGCCCGTTAGTCATGATTACCATTTTCAGGTGGGTATTATGGGGCTGGAACTGGAATATAAATATCTTGCTTCGGTAAGTGATTATGAAGTTACATTGAATCCTGATATTGACCATGATTTTTACGGCCGGGTAATGGAAAGCAGCACCGATGCATTTCTTTTGCAACTGCGTGATGCTGAGCTTAACCAACAAAGAGATATCCCTGATATAAACCTGCGTGAGAAAACCCGGCCTCAGACAAGGCGGCAGGAGCGCATTGCGGAGTTGATGGCAACCGAAGATCTCAATAATCGTGAGATGCGCCGGCTGAACCGGTTGATAAATCGCGAAGCCCGTGCCAATGAACCTCGCCGGCCACTGGAAGTGCGCAATTTATCTATGGAAATGGATGACAGTGCCACAGTGCGTAAGTCAGGCTACTGGAATGAAAACCGGCCCGTACCACTTACGCCACAGGAATTGGAGAGTTTCAGTGAACTGCCGCAGGATACTTTGGAAAAAGAAGAAACACGCCGCGGACCATTTCGCCGGGTTTTGACGGGTGGTTCAATGGGTATAGACGATGCCTGGTCGTTCAGGTATAACGGGCTGGTAAGTCTGTCATCTTTCGATTTCAATACGGTTGACGGTTTTAAATACAGTAAAACATTCTCATTGACACATTCCGGTGCACCGGGAAAGCAACTTACCTTTACTAATACATCAGGTTATGCTTTTGCCAGAGAACGGTTTTTAACGCGTTTTGACCTGAATTATGCCTACCATCCATTCAAAAGAGCAACCTTCAATTTGCAGGCAGGGCGAAGATCGCAGGATTTTGATGGTAATCATGGAATTCATCCTATCATCAATGCCGTTTCCAGTCTGTTTTTTCAGAATAATTTCATGAAGTTGTATGAGAAAGATTATGTAAAAATATATCATCAATTCGATATTGTAAACGGACTGGTACTTAGAACAGCTGCAGAATATGCCAAACGCAGACCCCTCGAAAATTATTCAGATTTTTCCATTGCAGGCTGGATGGGAGGGGAGTATACGGCTAATATTCCGGATACACCAGGTCTGGGAACGTTGATTATGCCGCAGCACAATGCTTTTATTATTGATGCAGAAATCAGCTATACACACAGGCATTACTTTATGCGAATGGGCCAACGTAAGGTGATGTTATCTTCACGCTGGCCTACGCTAACATTGGCTTACAGAGATGGCATTGAAGGTTTTTTAAACAGCGATACCCGTTTCAGACAAATTGAAGCTTCCATTAATCAGTCTTTTAGTCTGAAACTGGTAGGAGATTTCAATTACAGCATTACAGGCGGAAAATTCATAAACTCTGATAAATTGTTTACCCCCGATTTCAAACATTTCAGCAGCAACTCAACATGGTTTCTTTCAGGTACTGAAAAGAACCGTTTCCGAACGCTTAATCATTATGAATACAGCACAGGAACAGAATATTTATCAGCTCATCTGCATTATGAGCATGGCAGGATACTGCTGAAGAGACTTCCTTTTTTGGCTCGCACTCTAAGCCGTGAGAAATTATTTGTTAATATATTAACCATTCCTGAAGAAGATTTCTATTTTGAACTCGGTTATGGTATGAATCAGATCTTCTTGTTAATCAATGCAGAAATCGTTTCAGGATTCAAAGGTGGAAAGCACCATTATACCGGTTTCAGGATTTTTATACCTCTGGGAGGAGTGGCCAGCGTAAGGTTGTAGGGATCGGATATCAACAAACGGAGAACGGGGAACGGCGAACGGATATTTTACCATATAAGACAAATAAGAAGTGGAACAGAAAACTTATATGCCTTATATGTTTTAAAAACACAATAGAATATAACATAACATTTTATTGCAGAAAAAATTCTTTATTGTTATTTCTTCAATATCTTCCAAAAAATCATAATTAACATATCTTGAAAATATAGACAAGCAATCGTTTAAAACACATATTTTCAGCTTTTCATGCATATATATTACTGTTTAGGAATTTGCAGGAATAATCAGGAAGGTACGAAAACAAAAAAAATGTTTGGTAATTCATATAGTGTAACTTATATTTACGTTTGGTTTAAGTCTGATGTATTTCAATTTGTATAAGAAAAATAAATTTCCGTCATGTTAATATTTCTTTTAGTCTAAGAAAAGCAGCAACATGATAGGATGTTTTGCACCAAACAGCAGAAATGAACTTATGAGCTGGTATACTAAGGCAATTGAAGAAAAAAAGCCGCAACAAAAGGCCCTTTGGGTCCATTGCAAGAAATGCAGCGCACATATATGGGAAGAGGAGTGGAGCAGGAATTTGAATGTGTGCCCCCAGTGCAATTATCATGACAGTATTACCTCCCACCAACGTATAGACCTATTATTTGATAGAGGCAGCTTCCAGGAACTGTTTAAAAATATCAGTCCGGTCGATTCCTTAAAATTCAATGATCTGAAGGGAAGCTATAAAGATAAGATTGAAGCCAACAAAAAGAAATCAGGAATATCGGAATCGGTTATTACGGGGCATGGGAAAATCAAAGGATATACAGTGGTTACAGCCATTATGGATTTTCGCTTTTTGGGCGGAAGCCTGGGTAGCGGCACAGGAGAAAAAATACTCCGGGCTGCTAATTTTGCTTATGACTATGGACTTCCATATATTGTTTTTTCTGCGTCAGGAGGTGCACGTATGCAGGAAGGTGTATTGTCGTTGATGCAGATGGCAAAGACCTGTGCCGGTGTGGCCCGACTCAACAAAAAGAATATTCCATTTATTTCTGTACTTCTCAACCCCACCACCGGCGGTGTTACAGCCAGTTATGCAATGATGGGCGATTTGAATATTGCCGAACCCGGTGCTGTTATTGGTTTTGCCGGCCGAAGGGTGATCGAGCAAACCATAGGAGAAAAATTGCCCGATGACTTTCAGACAGCAGAATACCTGCTGGAGCATGGTTTTATTGATTCAATTGTTCAACGCAAAGACATGAGAGATTATCTGGCCAATGTCTTGAGTTATTATAACCGTTAATATTTATCACCAAATTCTTTTTACAAACCAAATGTATATTTTATGGTAGTAGTTACAGGTGTTAAAGTATTGGAAAGAAATAAAAAGCAAAAGTCTTCCCAAAATAAAAAGTCCAAATCGGTTGCGGCATGGGATATTGTAAAGGTAAGCCGTCATCCGAAAAGACCCGTTCTCCAGGATTATATACAGCGTGTTTTTACCAATTTTGTTGAATTGCACGGCGATCGCGCTTTTGGTGATGATACCGCCATCATCGGCGGATTTGCCCGGATAGGCAACCAAAAGGTGATGCTCATCGGTCATAACAAAGGAAAAAATACTACTGAAAATATTGAACGCAATTTCGGTATGGCAAAGCCCGAAGGTTATCGTAAAGCACTCAGACTTATGAAGCTGGCACAGCGGTTCAATCTTCCCATCATAACCATTATTGATACCCCCGGAGCCTTCCCTGGCCTGGAAGCAGAAGAGCGTGGACAGGCAGAATCCATTGCACGAAATATTACCGAGATGGCAAACATTGAAGTCCCGATCATTTCAATGGTAATTGGTGAAGGCGGCAGTGGTGGTGCACTGGGCATTGGTGTGGGCGACCGTATCCTTATGCTTTCCAATGCCATTTATTCTGTTATTTCACCCGAAGGCTGTGCTTCTATTCTTTGGCGCGATGCAAAATATGCCCCCGATGCTGCTGAAGCACTTAAAATTACTGCATACGCACTGCTTGATAATGATATTATTGATGAGATCATTGAAGAGCCGGCCGAAGGTGCTCATGAAGATTATGATCAGATTGCCGCAGATGTGAGAAGATCCCTGCTCAGAAATCTCAGGAGTCTTTCAAATTTTTCTGTGTTTGAACTCCTGGAACGGAGATTTGAAAAATATGCAGCAATGGGAAAATTTGCTGTGGAATAGTGAATAGTGATTAGTGATTAGGGTTTAGTTAAATTTATAATAAATAAATTTATATGAAAAACAAGAAACTGCTTAGGATGACCGATACTACTCTGCGTGATGGTCATCAGTCGCTTTGGGCAACCCGAATGCGTACAAAGGATATTCTTGATATCATAGATGTTATTGATAATGCCGGATATTATTCACTGGAAGTTTGGGGGGGTGCTACTTTTGATGTGTGCCTGCGGTTTTTGCGTGAAAACCCATGGGAAAGACTCAGACAGATCAAATCAAAAGCAAAAAACACTCCCTTGCAAATGCTTTTACGTGGGCAGAACATTGTAGGATATAAAAATTACCCCGATGATCTGTTGGATCGGTTTGTGGAAACTGCTCACGAAAACGGCGTAGATATTTTCAGGATCTTTGATGCATTGAACGATACCCGCAACCTGGAATCAGCTATAAAATCAGTAAAAAAACATGGTGCTCATGCACAGGGTGCACTTTCCTATACCATTAGTCCGGTGCATACGATTGAAAAATATGTTGAGCATGCCCGTGAGCAGGTGCAGTTGGGGGTAGACTCTCTATGTATAAAGGATATGGCAGGTTTGCTCTCTCCGGTTCGTTCAAAAGAACTCGTGGGGGCACTGGTAAAAGAATTCGGATTGCCGGTCCAGGTGCATTGCCATGCCACCAGTGGAATGTCGGAAACAGCATACTTTGAAGGAGTAAAGGCAGGAGCAGGTGCCATTGACAGTGCTGTGGCTTCCATGTCAGGCTTTTCATCGCAGCCCGCAGTGGAAACCCTGTATCATATTTTCTCGGAAATGGGTTATGACCTGAATCTGGATATGGATGCCATAAGGAAAGTAAATAAATACTTTGCTGAGCTGGCACCCCGCCGGGCTAAAGGTCGTGGCCATGAAGCAGCAGTTGACGGTGAAATACTTATTCACCAGATACCGGGTGGTATGATATCAAATTACCGCTCACAGCTTGAGCAACAGGATAGCATTGACAAACTTCCGGAGGTACTGGAAGAAGTTACCCGCGTGCGTGAAGATCTGGGTTTTCCTCCACTGGTTACACCTACCAGTCAGATTGTTGGAACACAGGCTGTAATGAATGTACTTGCAGGAGAACGTTACAAAATTGTACCCCAGGAAGTGAAAAACTATGTAAAAGGGATGTATGGTCGTTCACCGGTGCCTATTGACAATGATTTCGTAAAGAAAATTCTGGGTAATGAAAAACCCATAACCAAAAGGCCGGCTGATGATTTGAAACCGGTGCTGCCCACAGCCACCAAAAACCTGTCGCAACCCGAACTCATTAAGGAAGAAGAGGATATTCTTTCTTATTGTCTCTTTCCGGAGGTTGCACTGGAATATTTCAGGTGGAGAGCCTTTCCTGAAGACCAGCGGCCAAAAACTCCAGCTGATATCGAAGCAGAAGAGTTTACCGGTCAGAAGAAGACGCCAGAGACAGAAAAGTCTGTTGCTTCTCAGAATGGTGATCTGGATAAAATGCTGCATGCCGATGATTATGCCGGTATCAATGAGATACTTGAAAAAGCAGCACGCCTGAGTCTGAATGAACTGGTGATACGTAAAGGAGATTTCAACCTTTCTTTATTCAGTGGAAACGGAAATGGTAATGCTAATGCTAATGGTAATGGCAATGGCAACAGCCGTTTAAATACTACTGATCATAAGCCGGAAGAAGTTCTTACTTCCAAAAGTGAAAAAGAATCGGATAATCCGGCTCAAAAGCAAAACACATACGTGACCGAAGTAGATACCGATCTTGAAACCATTAATTCTGTTATGGCCGGCACTTTTTACCTAACGCCGGGTGAAAATCAACCTTCATTTGTTGCTGAAGGAATGGTAGTAAATAAAGGGGGTACCATATGCATTTTAGAAGCCATGAAACTTTTTAATGAAATTCAGGCCCCGTTTAAATGCCGTATTATTAAGGTTTTGGTTGAAGATGCAACAAGAGTTACAAAAGGGCAGCCCCTTATGTCAGTTGAAAAGCTATAAAAATAAATAAGAAAATTTCGAGGCAGGACTTCTTACCTGTTTATCTGGCTTTTGTGATTTTCCCTTTCGGTTGTTTTTATGGTTTCAAGCAACTGCTCTTTCCTGTCTTCCAGGATAAATTCCATTTTTAATGCGTTTATCTCTTGCTCAAGATTCAGAAATTCTTTCTCAAGCACACTTTTAAATTTTTGAAGCGCATCAAGGGAGTAAGATTTGTTTCCTTCTTCAGGGTATTCTTCAATAAAATCGATGATTGAGTCAAATCCCTGGTCTGCTATTTTACGGATTTCGAGAAGTGAGTTGTTTATTTGCTGTCTGCAGTTTTTATCAATCACGATAGTTACCAGGGGGTCTCTCCTGCGGATGTTGATCTTTGATTCTTTATACCGGTTTAAAGCAACAGAGAAATTATCATGTACATCATAACAGATCTCGCGAAATTTCCTTAGCTTGTTAATATCATTTTCAACACGGGCAAAACCTTTGTCCATGGCAGTAATCAGCTGCAGTATGCCACAGGAAATTTTTTCAATTTTTTCCAGTTTCCGGATCATCGTCGGGTCAGGTTGGTTTTGGTTTTTGATGGTGTGTATTTATGTGTCGGTGTATTCATTTGTTTTTTAAAATATACTACAGAATTAAAAAACATCAATTAAAAATGGTGTGTGTGTTGAAAATTTCTTAATATTTCTTTCGATACAATAATAGAAAAAAAAATATAAACAGGGAAAGGGGCTTCGGCTATACAAAGGATAAGTAGGCATTAGTAAAATAACAATTCAGAGCATAAAAATACTGCTTTGGCGGTACTAAAACCGGGTAAAAATTATTTTTGTATTACAAGTGGTTGTAATTGAACTTATTATTGAAAATTGTTAATAACTTTTCAATTATGTTAACAATGTTCCTGTGTTAATCTGTAAGCAAACAATAAAAATTGCAACTTTTTTTTCACAGGCCTTGTCAGGATAAATAAAACCTATATCTTTGCTGCATCCTTTTTTTCCAAACCATGAACCAGGCAGCGCTGGGTAATCTGGCAAAACCTTGTTTCAAAAGAGGAGAACGATCCTACAGAAATAATTGATTCACACCACGTTTTCTGATTTGTCAGCTGTCATGTCAAGAAGAAAGCGTCCAGCGTTGCCTGGATTTTTTGGTTTTTTTTTATGTAAGTATCGCAATCGATTGCGGCATAAAATCAGGAATAAAATAAGGATGTTTGCTTACAAATTGTAATTTTTTCGGATACACCAAAACACACAACCTACCCCGACCCTATGGGTGGGGTTTTGTTTTTGCTAAAATGGAAAATGAATGGCAGGAGTAAAATTACCTGGTTGTTTATTGTCTTTTTGTCTGCAAAATCATAAGTATCCAACCGGATAAAACTACAATTTCGCCGGCAAGAAAAATAAACCAGTTGAATTTTGATGGAATATAACTGCGCGCAATAACAAGCAGTGTTTCACCTGACAGATTCCATATCTCACGAAAGCTATACTGCTGTAATACAAATACGGAATAATCATAAATTAACGAGATGAAAACAATAAAGGCACCGGCAAGCCATAGTATCCAGGTTAGGTTGCTTATTCTGAAAGACTTTTGTTTTTCATCATAAAACAAAACAGAAAGAGCTATACCGATCATGGTAATTGATACGGTAACTGGGGCAATAACAGGACCAGTCCAGGTTACAGGAATGAGAAAAAGTATATCCCAGGTAAGGAGCGACTGCGGCCAGCCCAGCAGCAGATAAAGAAACACGTAGTAAAAAATATCCCATACCCCGAAGCAGAGAATAAAATAAGCAAATCTTTGCCTGAAATTTCTTCCTGCAATAATGCTTACCGCAAGCAGCATGATCATGGTAGCCAGTTCACGCAGCAACTCGGTAACTCCAACCAGTTGATCTATGGGAGCCAGGGGAAAAGCAAATCCACCAGGATAATAAATAACCCGCAGATATACCACCACTGCACTTTCCACAAATGCCATGGCGATGGAGAAAAGAGTGATGTAAAGCAGGGTTTTTTTCATGAGAAGTTTTTTAAAATCTCTAATTAAAATTCTCAGGTACAATGATTATGTCTCATATTGTTTGCAGAGCATCAATAACTCAGGTAGAGTTTTTTGCCATCACTCAATCTCAATCTCAACCTTAATCTCAGCCTCAACCTACTCCACCCACTTCACCTTCCCCGGGTCCCATTTATCTTTGGGACGGTCGTCGAGCAGGGGATATCCGATGGGGATGATGTTCAGTGGAACAATATGGTCGGGTAATCCGAGAGCTTTGCTTACTGCTGCAATGCGGGCTTTGTAAGGGTATACACCGGTCCACACGGCACCCAGTCCGAGTGCCTCGGCTGCCAGCAGCAGATTTTGTGTGGCGGCAGCACAATCCAGTGTCCAGTTATGGATTTGTTCTTCTTTGGGATTGCCCTTTTTTGTATCGCCTGCAACCACGATGGCCATAGGTGCCTGGGCAAGCATTTTGGCATAGGGTAGTTCTTCTGCCAGTTGGTCAAGGATTTCGCGATTGGTGATCACATAAAACTGCCAGGGTTGAATGTTACGGGCAGTGGGAGCAGCCATGGCGGCACGGAGCAACATGTCGGTCTTTTCTTTTGATACGGGTTTATCCTGGTATTGTCGCACGCTTTTGCGCTGATGAATTGTGGTGAAAACATCCTGTGAACTTTCCTGGCTCATGATTTGAAGGGTTTGAAGCATGAAAATAAACATCATGCTGTGGGTTAATAGTTTTTTCATGGATTAAGGTTTGGCAGGGTAAATTTAGAAAAAAAACGGAGACCGGAAAAGGGAGAATGGAGATCGGATATGCAAAAAGATAATCAAAGGTAATTTATCAGTATAGATAAAAACTCTCGTAAAATTAAAATTCTTTAAGATTAATTACTTTAATCATAAGTTTGAAAGGGTATCAGGATAAAATGCGCTGAATTTTGTAAATTTGAAAGGTAAACGTATTGTTTCAATATCTATAAATTATCACTTCATGAAAAAAGATACGCATAATCGGTTATCTCAGAAAGAAATGCAGGAAAACATTGAAAAGTACCGGTTGATGGTATTCAAAGAAATCAGTGAATAAAAAAATCATTGAACATGAAGAGAAAGATTAAACCTTTATTAAAGGATCTGTGGGAAGTAATCAAAAACACAGCCATTCGATGGGATGAAGCCAATCCGTGGCGACAAAGTGCCATCATTGCATATTATTCCATTTTTTCATTGCCGGCACTGTTGCTTATCATTATTGTAATGACCGGTTTTTTTTATGGTGAGGCTGCGGTTTCCAACCAACTGTCAGAGCAGATTGAAGATCTGGTAGGTAAAGATGCTGCCAATGCAGTGGAAACCATGGTAGCCAATGCTGCTGAAACCGGTTCATCGCGTATAGCTTTTATTGCCGGTATAGGTTTTTTGATATTTGGGGCTACCACGGTTTTTTATCAGTTGCAATTATCACTCAACCGAATTTGGGGAGTAGTGTCAAAACCCCAAAAGGCATTTCTCAAATATTTGAAAGATCGATTGTTTTCATTCGGTCTCATTATTGCCATAGGATTTTTAATGCTTTTATCATTAATTGTAAACTCTTTGCTTTCCATGCTCGGTGATTGGCTGAAAACTCAATGGCCCGATATAATTTCATCAGTGATGAATTTCTCCAATTATATTATTTCCCTGGTTGTAATTACTGTGATGTTTGCGCTCATGTTCAAAATACTGCCCGATGCCATTATACGCTGGAGATCTGTTTGGGTGGGCGCATTTCTTACAGCACTGCTTTTCGGATTGGGACAGTTCGGTTTGAGTATGTATTTCAGCTATTCTGATCCCGGATCGGTATATGGTGCCGCCGGTTCTGTTATTCTGCTGCTGGTTTGGATCTCTTACGTAGCCATGATACTGTTGTTCGGTGCCGAATTTACCCGGCAATGGGCTTTGAAATTCGGTCATGGTATAAAACCAAAAGAAAGCGCTGAACTGATCGATACAGATGATAATCCTTTTTTGGGTACTGAGTGAATTTAAAGGAACTTTCAGAATATTTATTTGTTAATGTCAGGTATTTTTAAAATACAAAAATCTTTACAAAAAGGAATATCCTGCCTGAAGTAAAATAAGATAAAAATTAATTTTTAAACAGATAAGAATAGTAGCCGGGAAACCTGCTTCAGCTCGAACCGATGAAAATGGCGTGGAGAACTGCTGAAGGTTAAGCCCGGCGATATTGACAGCAAAAGGGGTTTGCTGATAGTCAGACAGGGCAAGGGACGCAAAGGCCGCCTGGTGCCTTTACCTGTGAAGCTGCTTGAGATGCTACGGGATTAAAAAGCTACCGGCCGCACACCTGGCTGTTTGAGGGCCAGGTTTCGGGGTTTCTGCTTCGCATTATCTTTTGTAGCGGTGGATAGTTTAGCAGCCCGTAATCCCTGCCTGCCGGCAGGCAGGCGCAACATGCAGGTATAGCAGTCACGTCAAACTGTCTCAAAACCCCACCAATAATCTCCGGAATCAAAAACCAACAGTTATCAACATTTTTATGTAATTTATTAAAAGTTTAGCTGGGAAGAGCAAAGCTACACATACACCTGCCCCCAGGGGCATATCCTCACCACCACCGGTAACTGGCACAGGAAAAGAAACAGCGATTGCCGAAGGTAATATTATCTGATGCAGCAGTTTAAAACCCGTGCATGTAAAGAATGTCCTTTGAAAGCGCTATGCACCAAAAACCCCAAAGGGCGCCTGATTGAGCGAACAGAGTATACACCCTATATTGAGCAAAACCGCCGTAACATTGAAAACAACAAGGATTTGTACCGCTGACGACAGGCTATTGTAGAACACCCCTTTGGCGTAATGAAGCGACAATGGGGTTTTTACTACATACTAAGCAAAAAAGGCATGGCCAGGGCCAGTGCCGATGTAGGCTTAATATTCATTGCCTATAACCTGCGAAGATTGATTAATATTCTTGGAAAAGAAGCATTTGGGA
>JBHEOF010000079.1:0-11308 GCA_046261715.1 Bacteroidales bacterium | reverse complement strand
GGGCAGAATCTGCTTGTAATAGGACAATCAGGTAACGGGAAAACTACCCTGTTGCATCTTATAGCCGGAATACTTTCTCCATCAAAAGGTGAAATATGGATCAATAGTACAAGCATCACCGATTTAAAAAACGCGGAGAAAGATGTTTTCAGAGGAAATAAGGTTGGGATGATTTTCCAGAAACATTTTTTTATGGAAGGATTGAGTGTTATGGAAAACCTGAAAGCGGCGCAGCGTCTTTCCGGCAGTAAAAGAGATGAAAAACATCTTATTAATTTGATAGGAAAGCTGGAAATATCGCATCTTTCAGGCAAAAAGCCCTTTAAACTGAGTCAGGGTGAACAACAAAGGTTCAGCATTGCAAGGGCACTTGCCAATAAACCTGCTCTTGTGCTTGCCGATGAACCTACTTCGAGCCTCGATGATAAAAATTGCGAACTTTTCCTTGAATTGATAACCCTGCCACTGACGAATAATCCGGTAAGCTGGATTATCGCCACGCATGACCAAAGACTTAAGGATCATTTTTCCAACGTTTATACACTTTAAAACTCAAGGCGATGTATATTTTTAACCTTGCTTTAAAACGTATTCTGGCCCGACCTGGCAGTTCATTACTAAGCCTTCTGCTTTTTGCCATAGGCATAAGCATCATTTCTTTGATTCTTATGACTGATAAGCAAATGAGATCAGATGTGGAAAAAAACCTTGCCGGCGTAGATCTGGTTATCGGTGCCAAGGGTAGCCCTGTGCAACTGATCCTTTCTTCGGTTTTGCATGCCGATTACCCAACAGGTAACATTAATCTGCAGCAAGCCGAAGCTATTGCAAGTAATCCACTTGTAAAACAATACATACCGGTTGCTTTGGGTGATAATTTCCGGGGGTTTCGGATTGTTGGAACTACACGGGATTATGCTGATTTATACAATGCCGAACTTGCTGAAGGATCGTGGTTTAAGGATGTTCCTGAAGTTGTAGCAGGAGCCAGGGTTGCAGATTTGACCGGTTTGCAGATTGGAGATGAATTTTCCGGCGTTCATGGATTTCAGGATGTGGGGCATGCCCACGACGGCTTTTTATATAAGATTACAGGGATTTTAAAACCCACCGGAACGGTGCTGGATAACCTTATACTTACACCCGTTGAATCGGTTTGGGCTGTTCATAATGATCATGACCACGAAGATCAATTTGATGATGCCCACAAGCACGATGATGAACATCATCTCAATGAAAAAGAAAAACATTCTCATGATGTTCATTCAGAAAACCATGATCACGATCATCATGAAAATGATCATCATTACATTGAAAATAAGGAGCTTGAAGATATCCGCACCAGGATTGAAGCAGGCGAAGATATCAATGAGGAAGAAATGGAATTGTTTTTGGCAGCTCAGCAACAAATCGATGCAGCTACAACTGATAACAGAGAAATAACAGCCATGCTTCTGGTGTATCGCAGTCCGGCAGCCAATATTCAACTGCCCCGTCTGGTCAATGAAAGCACAAACATGCAGGCAGCTTCTCCGGCTATAGAATTGAACCGGTTATTATCTTTGCTGGATTTTGGTTTTGATGCTTTGCGCATAATTGCATGGGCCATCATTATAATTTCGGGAATAAATATTTTTATGCTTTTGTGGAATATTCTAAAAAGGGGGTTGACTGAAATTGCTCTGATGCGTGTTATGGGCGCCGGTCGTTTAAAGGTATTTTCTCTTTTGCTATTGCAGGGATTATTACTTGCAACAGCAGGTTGGGTCTCAGGTATAATTCTGGCAAGGGCAATTTGGATGTTTTTACCTTCGTTTCACTTTATGACCGATTTGGCTTTTGCCCCGGTGCAGGCAAGGGAATGGCTTTTACTTGCCTATGCATTGCTTACAGGTTTGCTGGCTTCATTTATTCCGGCCTGGATAGCTTATAAAACAGATGTACATCATACTTTAACCCGACCTGAAAATGCTTAAAATGTTTACTCTTATACTTGCTGTTTTTCTGGTTAATCAGGATAATGACCTTGAAGATCATTACAATAATGAAGAATGGAACATCCTGCTCAACGATGTGCGTATGCGGTATAGATACAGTGTTGAGTATAATACATTTCTTCAGGTGCCCCGTTTCGGAAATACTGTAAAACAGATGGACGGACAGGAAATTGTGCTGCGGGGATTTTTCCTGCCCGCAGATGTTACTGGTGATACTTTCGTTTTGTCGCATGTGCCCATGCAAATGTGTTTCTTTTGCGCAGGGGCAGGTATTGAATCGGTCGTGGAGTTACATAGTATTGTAACTCATAATATTCGTTTCCGGCGACTGAGTACCGATGATTTCATTGAAGTAAAAGGCCGGCTAAAACTAAATCAGGATGACTTGGATCATTTGATTTATATTTTGGAAGATGCGGAGTTAATAAAGGTAATCAGGTAGGGATTATGGGTTTATATGTTGCCGGAGCGAAGCGAAAGTCCTGAGAGTGTGAGTGATTCGGGAATAGGTGGATGGGTTTTTGGATTTTTGATAGCTGTGGATAATTTACCTTTCTCAACTGATTTATTTTTCTTAAATTTGCAACATAGTTGCAAAAAATTAAAAACCTTATAAAAACCCAGATTCTTATAATAACATTCACTTTACACCTTTTTTAAATTACTTTTATAGGGCTCTTATTATCAATCAATTCAGGAAAAAGATGAAAAAAACGAAATTGATCGGAAGGTTTTTCATAATCATATTATCTGTCAGCATACTTGTAGGATGCGCTCAGCAGGAAAAATCACAAACTATTGTTACCGTGAGCATAGCACCTCTTCAATATTTCGTTGACCGTCTTACCGGTGAAACACTTGAAGTAAATGTGATGGTGCCCCAGGGAGCCAGTCATGGCACATATTCACCTACAGCCCGGCAAATACAGAAGTTATCAGACTCAGGCATTTATTTCCAGGTACCATCTTTAGGTTATGAAGAGTCGTTCATTCGCAGGCTTGATGAACTTAATCCCGATATAGAACATATCAATCTCGGAAATTACATCGAACTTATTAGAGGTGAGCGTATTAAACATGGTGATCATTATCATGAAGGTGGAATTGATCCGCATATATGGATGTCGCCCGGGGTTATGATTAGTTTGCTTCCCGTGATGCGTGATGCAATAATTAAAGAGTTTCCGCAGCTTGAAGAAACAGTAAATGCCAATTATATAAATGTTCTTGCTGATGTTGAAGCTACCCATCAGGCTCTTATGAAGCTTTCCGAAACCCTTAGCACACGTAGATTTTTAATTTTTCATCCTGCATTGACTTACCTGGCGCGTGATTATAATCTGGAACAGGTGTCTATTGAGCATGAAGGTAAAGAGCCGTCTCCCGCACAGCTTAGTCAACTGATCAGTCAGGCACGGGCTGAAGATATTCCAGTAATTTTTATTCAGGAAGAGTACGACGTTCGCAACGCCCGGCTTATATCAGAAGAAACCGGAGCGGAAGTGGTACAGATCAATCCCCTTGCATACGACTGGTTGCTTGAGATGGAAAAACTTCAACAGTCTTTTAAAATATATTTACAATGAGTAAACCCCTTGCAGTACTGGAAAATATAACAACCGGTTATTTTTCTGAAATCGTTTTGAAGGATGTTGATCTTGAGATCTATCCAAATGATTTTATTGGAGTTATAGGACCAAACGGAGGTGGAAAAACAACCCTGATAAAAGTACTGCTTGGCATTTTACCGGTATTTAAAGGGTATGTTAGATTCCCTGGGGGTAAACCTGAAATGGGATATCTTCCGCAGATATCACAAATTGATAAAAGCTTTCCTATTACCGTTCGCAACCTGGTGGGCTCAGGATTAAAGGCCGAAAAAAAATGGTTTCCTCATCTCAGCCGTTTGCAGAAAGAACGGGTAAGCCAAATCATGGAAGAAGCAGGCCTGGAGAAAGTAGCTTCAAAACCCATCGGAGAATTATCAGGCGGACAAATACAGAAAGCTTTTTTATGTCGTGCTTTGATTAATCAACCTCAGTTACTAATCCTTGATGAACCCAACACCTTTGTTGACAAAGGATTTGAGCAGGAGTTGTACCGGTGGCTTAATGAGCTGAACAAAAAAATGGCAATCCTGCTTATATCGCATGATATAGGCACTATTTCTCCCATAGTAAAAACCATTGCCTGTGTTAACGGAACCCTTCATTATCACCCTTCCAATCAGCTTACAGAAGATATCTTAAAAGTGTATAACTGTCCTGTCGATATTATTGCTCACGGTCCGGTACCGCACAGAGTGCTTAAAGATCATGATTTATGAGTGAAGTAATCTCTATTCTTGAATATGCTTTCTTTCGCAATGCCCTTATTGCAGCTCTTCTCACGGGTTTACTGGCATCAATGGTTGGTACATATATTGTATCGAGGAAAATTGTTTTTATCAGCGGTGGCATTACCCACGCATCTTTTGGGGGTATAGGAATGGCCTATTTTTTTGGTCTCAACCCCTTGATGGGCGCTGCAGTTTTTGCCATTTTTTCAGCAACGGGAATTGAATGGATCTCTCAAAAGGGAAAGATCAGGGAAGATAGCGCCATTGCAATACTTTGGTCACTGGGTATGGCACTTGGGATTATTTTTGTTTTCATGACTCCGGGATATACTCCCAATCTTATGAGTTTCCTGTTTGGAAACATCCTTTCTATAGGAAAAGCTGAAATTTATCTTTTACTATCATTTTGTATTATTACAGCATTGTTCTTTATTGTATTTTTTCGCCCTGTTGTATATACTGCTTTTGATCCTGAATTTGCAGGAATCATGGGAATTCCGGTCGCTTTTTTCCGTTATACTATGTCGGTAATCATCGCACTTTCTATTGTGATAAGCATCCGTACAGTAGGTATTATACTTGTTTTAAGCCTTTTTACCATTCCCCAGATAACGGCTATGCTTTTTACGCGTGATTTCGCCCGGATCATTCCTTTGGCAGCTTTATTTGGTGTTCTGGGATCACTGGCAGGATTGTTTTTCTCTTATTTCTTTAACATTCCGTCAGGGGCCGCCATTATATTTTTTCTAACGATTCAGTTCCTGGTTATCAAAGGCTTTGTTTTGCTGCGTGATTTTTTAATCAGGGAGAAATAACCTGGTATAAAAAACCTATCATTCAAAAACAGATAGTCATTAAAAGATGTCACATCCTTTTCTGCTTTCTACCCTTTAACCTGCACACTTAGCTTTTACGCAGCCATACAGCTAAGCCCATATCAGCGGCAATTTACCTGGTACATCTCCGCTATTGATATTCTCATCTTAATTTCGTACATTGCTATCGAAATAAAGGGCTACAAATTATTGCATGCTCAGTGCGAACTTAACACCTTTAGCCATGAAAAAATTAATCCTGCTTTTCACATTCTTATTCCTTATTAGTACACTGAATGCACAGTCTGGCTGGCATTGGCAAAACCCACTGCCACAGGGAAATCCATTAAACTGTATCCACTTCAATGCTCATATGGGTTGGGCTGTTGGAGAAAATGGTACGGCTTTACACATGAAAGATTATGAGGAACCCTGGGAATTGATCGACCTGGGAACAGATGAAAACCTGAATGGTGTGTATGCGCATGATGACCTGATGGCTTTTATGGTGGGCGACAATGGTTTGCTTTTGTTTGTGATGTACCATCAGGATACGGATACATATGAGGTGAAAAAGCTGGACAGCCAAACAGATATGGATCTCTATTTTGTAACCTCTCATATAAATAATTGTCCCTTTGTGCTGGGGGAGGAAGGAACCTTCCTTAAATCAGATGATTTTGGCGCATCATGGGAAATGCAGCAACTTGCCTTCGAAAACTATCTTTATCAGCATTCCAATATCCAATGTACAGAAATATGTGTTGTTGGACGGAATGGATCTTTTTTTTACACCTATAATGCCGGTACTGCTTGGCATGACAGGTCTGTACCCACATCCCTAAGCTTATTGGCGGTCGATTTGGGTACTTTTGAAAATATCAGGGTGGCAGGCCAGAACAGTAATATCTGGCATACTGATGACCAGGGTCTTACCTGGCATCAGGAATATGAAGAAGCAGGATATCAACTATATGATATCATCAATATCGGGCTTAATGCGGCCTATGCCGTAGGTACTGATTCTAAAATACTGGAAACCGTGGATTATGGCGATACATGGACTGAGCCGGGTACAGATGTGATTTTATATAATACACCCTTATACAGCGTAACCGATCGCTGGGGCGAAAACAACACATATATAGCAGGTCACTATGGTGTTATTTTAAGAAACTCAGGTATTGAAACTGAATTTGAACTACAAACCGAAGGACAGTTGAAATGGCTGCATGCAGTTGATTTTGCGAATGATTCTGTTGGATGGGCCGTGGGTGGGCAAATTACCAATGCCAGCAATGGCACTTCAAAAGGTGTAATTTTAAAAACTACTGATGGAGGCCAAACCTGGGAATTACTCACACTGCCTTCATCACTTATTTCCGATGTTGATTTTATTAATGAAAATGAAGGTTGGGCGGTAGGCAGAGATGGTAAGATAATGCGTGGCACAGGCGGAGGACAATACTGGAACACACAGGAAAGCCCCATCAATGGCTTACTTACCGGGGTTAGTTTTGTTGATGATGACAATGGCTGGATTGTGAGTCGCGATTATTGGGGTGAGATCATTCATACGAGCGATGGAGGTAACACCTGGACAGAGCAGAGTAATCCATCAATGAAACCCTTGCACGATGTATTTTTCATAAATGAGAATAAAGGTTGGGCAGTGGGGATGGACACTACCATTATCCGTACCACGGATGGTGGTCAAAACTGGTTGCAGGTGGCACCCTACGTAGTTACAGGTGCCCGTTTTTCCAGTGTGTTCTTTATTGATGAGATGAAAGGATGGGTAGTAGGTACCAATGGAAGAATTGTTCTAACGGAAGATGGCGGTCTTACCTGGCAGGAAGCTGAAAGTGGTACCACTGCATCACTCGAATCGGTTTATTTTATCGATCAGTATAATGGTTGGGCGGTTGGCGATCAGGGAATCATACTCCGTTCAGTGGATGGTGGGTATCACTGGTTCAGGCAACGAAGTGGTGTTTCTACCAATTATCTTACTTCCGTTAATTTTTCAGATGCTGAAAACGGATGGATTGTGGGAGAGGGAGGCACCATTATTCACACAACCAACGGGGGGTTCTCTCATCAACATGGTACATTTCATGCCGATTTGAGCGATTTACCCATACATGACAACCAGGAAACAAGCAGTACCATTGAAGTCATTGTTTCAGACTATATAAAAGATGAATATTATCTTACCGGCCTGGAAATATATTTAGATTCTATCATGCATTCGAGAGTAAGTGATCTGGAGATAACACTTACACATAAAGAAGTTACTGAAACGCTCGTGTATCATGTAACCGACCAGGGATCCAATTTCCTTTGGACCAAACTAACTGATGATGCATCAAAAATGATCACCGATGGCATTGCGCCATTTTCGGGCGATCATAAACCCTATCAGCCACTCGCTGTATTTAACGGAATGGATCCTAATGGTGATTGGACATTAACCATCTACGACAGCGAAACCGGACATGAAGGAACCCTGAACGCATGGGGTATCAAACCGCTGTTCCAGAAAGTCATTTCTATTGATGAAGATGTTATTGATGCCATAGATCAGTCAATTCTGCTTTCGCAAAATTTTCCCAATCCATTTACAGGAACCACCAGCATCAATTGGAATAGCAAGCTAAGCGGACAAACCATGTTAAAGGTTTTCAATATCAATGGTCAGCAGGTGGCTACTCTGGTACATAAATTTATGCCGGCAGGTGAACATGCTGTAAGCTTTGATGGATCAGGTTTGAGCTCCGGACTATATTATTATCAGTTAACGGTTAACGACCTGGTTCAAACTAAGAAGATGATCTTGTATAAATAGTGTAATATTCCATGCAAGCCATCTTCCTTTTCTTTTGGGAAGTTCAGGTCGCCAATCGCTGTTTTTCTTATACCACTGATCGGGTAATTGCATGTGGCAATGCAGTTCAGGAAATGACAGTTTAAAAAAGAGTCATTCTCAACTTATCTTACAAGCAGCATTTTACCAGAAAATATGGTCCCGTCTTTCAAAATCAATCGGTAGAAATACATTCCACCCTGCAGCTTTGATGCATCCCACTCAATGGTATGTTTTCCGGATTGAAGAACTTCATTTTCCAATACGGTACCAACCTCGCGACCGGAAATATCATATATTCTTAAACTTGCATTTTGCGCAGTGTTGAGTGAAATCCGGAAATGGGAAATGTTATTGAAAGGATTGGGATAATTGATCAATTTATTTTCTTTAAATGAATCATAGAATACTTCATCTGTGGATGTGGTAACATCAAATTCTTCTTCTCCACCTGCCTGCCAGTATCTTGCTGCAAACTCCTGGAAATATTCGTTGGCCGCACGTGCATTGTGTATGATGACAATATTTTCATCGTTGGTAAAATTGGCATTGGCCGACCAGTTATGCGATCCTGTAATTACTTTGGAATCCAGGCTGCCATCCAATCCGTCGATAATGGCATATTTGTGGTGTAAGAGTCCGAATTCTTCCTGTGAGAAATGATGCACATCGGCCCAGCTATTAAGATAACTAAAATCGCTTCCGGATTCAGCAATAGAGCCGATAACTCCCCGCACGCTTACACCTTCATTAAATCGGGATCGTATTGTATTGGAAATTGTGCGGCGGGTAATTAGATTCAGGGCAAGGTCAATACTGACTTCAGCTAAAGTAAGGGTTCGGTTGATCTGCGACTCCACATTGGCCTGGGGACTGAAATAAACCTCAATTTTAGTATTATCGTCTCCAATCCAGAAAACTGTAGGGTTTACAACAGATTTTTCGAAACTGAACAATGCCTGTTGGGGATTGAAATCTCCGGCATCGCCACCCCACATCTGGTTGAACTCCTGCAGATATGCCTTTGCAATGGACACATCCTGAATTACCACAAGGTTCTGGTATTGATCATATGTGCCCTGATCGGTGGCATTCCATGAGCTGGTAATGGCATAACTCCTTGACGGATCACTGTGGCACGCATCGAATACTGCAAATTTATTATGCATTTGGGCATCACCCAGGCTATGAACAGCTTTAACGCCGGCGGCAGCCAGCTGAGTAACTATTTCGTTGGTAGTTCCGGTATGTCCTGAAACAATAACCCGGATATCCACACCTCGATTGTGTGCTTCAATGATTTCAGCAGCTATGTTTTCTCCAACAGTTCCGCTGATGTTATAAAAAGCAAATTCTGCAGTTTCTTCAGCCATTTGAATATATTCAATGAGCTTTGCGCTAAAATCAATATTCTGATCAGCCTCGCGAAAAGTTGCCAGTTCATGCTCCACATCCTTATTGAAAAAAGTAAGGATTTCACCGGTAGTTCCGGCCGGTGAACCTGTTGATGTAATGTACAGATTGGTGGCACTTGTATCGGCATCAAATGCTGAGCGTAACTGAATTTTATACATCGTGGCAGGATCCAGACCTGATAGGGTTAAATTGTGTTGTGTTTTATGGGTTTCATCAATGACCATACCCAGTTCAAGATCGCTGGTAATGCCGTACCGAATTTCTGAGTGGCCCGAATGTTGGGTTTCCCATTCAAAAGTAATTGAGTTTGACGTTGCCGAAACTTCATAGGGTGGAGCCGATAAAATGATTGGACCACTCAGAATTTCTATATCATCGGTAAAGCGCGGTAATATTTGATAAGTATCATAAAATCGCCCTACTACACCGGTAACTTCAACAGGACCATTGGGAATAACCGTGCCCGGCAGATTGGTACTTCCATCAACCCGCAATTCTCCTTCACCCGTGGCATCAGTAATTAAATAGTTCGAATCTCCGGCATATGTGCCGGTAGCTTCAAATTCCAATTCAGAAATACGTGCCAGCAAACCTTCGTAATCACCACTATTCATCTGCTCAATGGTAATCTCAACAGGTTCAATTTCCTTGTTCGATTCGGGGAATATCTCAAAATAACTGTCATTTACAATTTGGAGCAGGTTGTTGAAATTGCCGATCTCGCCTGTCAGCAAGATAGAGTCGCCAACAATGGCACCGACCAGCCACTCCTCAGCCATCAGGGCACCGTTATACCATGCTATCCCTGCGGTTTCATCCTGTAAGTAAACAGGCCCGGCAAACTGGCTTGCCACTGTCACCCAGCCTGTAATGGTAACTTCTGTGCCCTGGGGCAGCTGGCGGGCATCGGCAATGGCAACGGGTTGACTTGTATCAAGGGTTTCAGCCGTCAGGTTTATGGTGAATTGTTCATTTTCAGGATCATTGGTTGTTAAGCTAATGTTTCCGGTATTAAATCCCGGCACATCAGACTCATATTCCAGCGTAAAACTGACGGTTTCAAGATATTCCAGCGTAATATTCAGGTTACCGTCAACAGAGTAACCGTCTCCGGTGATCTCAAAGTCAGAAATAACAAGATCATCCTGGCCGGTGTTGCGCAGTTGGAGCAGGGCAGAGGCATATCCGGTATTTAAACCGAAATCGAAAGTGCTGCCGTTGGGGTAGGGGATTTCATTGATGCGGAACAAAAGTGAAGGTTCTTCGCTGGTTTCAATGTAGCTGCTAATAAGAATATCATCTACATTAATGCGATCTCCGGCAGTTTTGGTAAAGCGCAATCTGATGTCTCCTTCTATGCTTTCGGAAATGCTGTATTGTGTGAGCTCGGAAGTTACGCTTATGGGGTCGGCCAGGGAAAGCCAGTTTTGGCCTCCATCATCGGAATAACTTACTTCGACTGCTCCGCCGGTGTCACTACTGAAATCGGCAGCGTAAAAAGATACCTCGCTTAAACCCAGAGGATAATCAAATTCCATTTCAATGTACCCGTCGCGGATACGGGCCGATTTAAGTCCGTTTTTTTTATCGCTTGCCAAAGTACCCACAAGGGCATTATCGAACATCCAATCACCCGTTGAAAGCTCAATGGCAAAAGGAGAGTAAGTATTTTTTGAACCTTGTTCAATATCTTCAAACAGCTGGGCCTGAAGATTGAATATAATAAAAGAAAAAATCAGGGAAAGAGTTAATGGAGAAATCAGTTTCATAAATAATAACGGTTTTGTTGTTTTTGGTGAAGTGGTTGTTTTAGATTCTGCTGCAAATTTGGGGAAAATTATCAAACAAATCACAATAATCTGCTAAGCCTTATACC
>JBHEOF010000078.1:389-11448 GCA_046261715.1 Bacteroidales bacterium | reverse complement strand
AAAGCAAGCAGTACGATCAAAGAAAAAATTACAATCACGAATATGATTTCAGTAGTTGATTTTACTGTACCATGAGACTGTTCTGCCTTGGCAAGTGCATTGGCACGTTCATAATCTTCAAGTTGCGTAACATAGCCCCAGATGCGATCCATCACCTCCTTATCCTCTGTTAAAATGCGGTTTTCTTCGGCTTTTAATCTCTGCTGTTTCCTTACCATCGATCGGGCAATATTCATCAATGTACTTTCAATGTCATCCTTTAATCCTTCAGTATCCCGGAAAACCGTAATAATTGAATCGGTTCTTACCTGCTGAGCTATTACAGGTTCATCCTGGATCTCTTTTTCTTCATACAGCGGCAAATCATCGTCAACAGGCAAACTTTCATCTGATTTTTTTCTTGAGAAAAAGGCAAAAAAGTTATCAAACGCTTTTTTTACAGGGCCTTTTTCTTCATCTTCAACAATCTCCTCCGGAATTTTTTCCTGCACCGTTTCTTCAGGTAAAGGATCAATAATGCTCTTGTGGGTGATCTCCCTAAGCTTGCCCTCCCCTTCAGCTACCTGAACAATTTCATTTAATGCCCTTTGATAAAAAATGGAGTTTTCATCCTGCCTTTTCAAGTCAATAAACTGCTCAAGAAGCCTGGTTTTTTTATACAATTGGCTATTGACAGAATCAATCATCCGCAGAAAGTATTTATCATTGCCCGCCAGAATAAGCAATGAATCAACCATATCATTGATATTGGAAAGCTCTATGAAATAGGCATTCAAAGTTTCTTCCTGTTCGCTTAGCGTGTATGACCTGATGTTGCTCTCGGCATTATAAATGGTGAAAAGTATATCATGAAGCAGTTCTATTCTTGCATTGGGTTTTGCAAGTTCATCTGAAGATTGTGTAAGTTGCTGAAAACTTCTGAATGTAAAATATACAATGAACGAAATCAATACAATGATCAACGCATAACTCAAAAACACTTTGGTTTTAAGATGTCTCTCGCCAAATATTTTACTTCTCATTTTTCAGTGTGTAGAGCAGAATGATTAAGATGTCAATTTCAGCTTATCATAATTCATAGACTTAATTATTCTTTATGAACTCTGATAATTATGTTATAACGACAAAACAGAACAGGAATTTCCTGAAACCTCTATAAAAGTAATCATCAATTTTTTCACTTCAAAAGTTTTAATGTGTTTTTGCCTGTTAATCAAAAGATTTGACGGCAAACATCATGCTGCTGCGTTTTCCGGAAATGAAAAAAAATTAACAATTCAATATAACAAGTGGATAATAGTAGTTAAAGCAGAATTATTTTTTAAAATTTCTATGCGTGTTTAACTTATAAATATATGCCGGAATTCTAACTTTTTATTGACTTTGTTGTTTCCTGTAAAAATATTTTGGTTTTGGAATTGCTTACATTTACCAGGAAAGGACTCTACTGCAAACCGGGAGATTTTTATATAGATCCCTGGCAGCCGGTTGATAAGGCTGTAATTACCCATTCGCATGCCGACCATGCCCGGTGGGGTATGAAAAATTATCTCTGCCATGACTTCTCATTGCCCATATTAAAATCGAGAATATCAGAAGATATCAAGGCAGAAAGTCTTCCTTATGGGAAAGCTGTACATATAAACGGAGTAAAACTTTCTCTTCACCCGGCCGGCCATATCATTGGTTCTGCCCAGGTTAGGCTGGAGTACAAAGGTTATGTTTCGGTTGTTACAGGCGACTATAAAACTGAAGATGACGGTATAACCACTCCCTTTGAAACCGTGAAATGCCATGAATTTATTACCGAAAGTACATTTGGTTTGCCTGTTTACCGGTGGAAGCCCCAAAATGTTATTACTGACCTAATGCATGCCTGGGTAATAAATAACCAAAAGCAGGGTAAAACAAGTGTATTTACAGCCTATTCATTGGGTAAAGCCCAGCGGATCATGAAATTGCTTAACGGTTTGGGCCGGATATATGTGCATAGCTCTGTGGCGAACATGAATGCTGCCATTAAAGAAAGTGATATCGTATTGCCTGAAGTATCTTTATACCAGCAGGATATGGATAAAAAGCAACTTACAGGGCAGATAGTTATCGTTCCACCGGCTGCCATGTCGCCCCAGCTTCTGAAAAAAATACCCCGCTCCGCCCTAGCCGTATGCAGCGGATGGATGCAAATACGGGGCAACCGACGCTGGCAGGCAGCAGATGCCGGATTTGCCATCAGCGACCACGCTGATTGGGATGGCCTTTTATTGGCTGTTAAAGCTTCTGAAGCTGAAAAAATTATTGTAACTCACGGGTACACCGAACCTTTTGCAAGATATCTTAACGACATGGGCTTCAATGCCAGCGTGGTACAAACCCGTTTTGGTGAAGATGCCAATGCCGACCAATAATAAACTTTTAATGTGATCCATAAATACATAATGTTTTGAAAAAATTTGCCCGCCTTTTTTCTCAGCTCGAAGCCACCAATAAAACCAACGATAAAATTGCTGCCCTGGTAAATTATTTTGAAAATACGCCCGAGCAGGATAAAATCTGGTGTCTGGCTTTATTTACCGGGAAAAGACCAAAAAGACCGGTTAAAACCACATGGATGAAACAGTGGGTAATGGAAATTACACACATACCTGAATGGCTCTTCCAGGAAAGCTATTCCATAGTGGGCGACCTGGGTGAAACGATTTCTCTTTTGCTTCCCGAAAACAAGGAAACATTTGATAAGCCCCTGAACCAGTGGATGAAAGAGATTATTGAATTAACAGATAAAACGGAACCGGAGAAAAAGCAATATGTTTTGCAGGCCTGGAATGGACTCAACGCCGAAGAACGGCTGATCTTCAATAAGCTTATTGGTGGGAGTTTTCGCATTGGTGTATCAAACAAGATGCTGGTTAATGCCCTTGCCCTTCACACAAAAAAGGAACCCAGTATGCTTATGCACAGCCTGATGGGAAACTGGTCGACAGAAACAGCGCGATATGAAGATTTGGTTTATGGTAAGAATATCAATTCTGATAATTCAAAACCCTATCCCTTTTGCCTGGCATATGCTCTTGATAGCGAACCTGAAGAACTGGGTCAGCCGGAAGAATGGCAGGCAGAATATAAATGGGATGGCATAAGGGGCCAGATCATTAAAAGAAACAATGAAGTATTTATCTGGAGCCGTGGTGAAGAGCTTGTAACCGACCAGTACCCTGAACTCAAAGACACTGCACAGAAAATTTCTCAAAGCTTTGTGCTGGATGGTGAGATATTGCCCATTAAAGATGATAAAATACTCAACTTCAATGAACTGCAAAAAAGAATGAACCGTAAAACCTTATCAAAAAAATTGCTTGATGATGTTCCAATCGGTTTTTATGCTTACGACTTGCTGGAGCTGGAGGGTGAAGATTTACGAAATTTACCCCTTACGGAGAGACGCTCGCGGATGATTCCTTTACTCACTGGTGATAACTTTTATTTCTCCGGAGAAGTCCCTTTTCAAAATTGGGATGATCTCATAGAAAAGAGAATAAATGCCAGAGAATTAAACAGTGAAGGATTGATGTTGAAGAAGCGCAATTCAGTGTATCGTTCAGGCAGAAAAAAGGGTGACTGGTGGAAATGGAAAGTGGATCCGCTTACCATCGATGCTGTGATGATTTACGCCCAGAGAGGCAGTGGCCGTCGCAGCGGATTTTATACCGATTATACCTTTGCCGTTCGAAACGGTGATGAGTTGGTTACCATTGCCAAGGCTTATTCAGGACTCACCAATAAAGAAATAGAAGAAGTCAGCCGGTTTGTGCGCAACAATTCCATTGAAAAATTCGGGCCAGTGCGTACCGTAAAACCCCAATTGGTTTTTGAAATCGCCTTTGAGGGGATTGGTCTGAGTAAAAGGCACAAGTCGGGCGTAGCGCTCCGCTTTCCCCGAATATCACGCTGGCGCAAAGATAAAACCGTTGACGATATTGACACGATTGAAAGTGTAAAGATGTTGATTTGGTAAATAACATCATTTCTCATGGGGCTAAAGCCCTTTGATTAAGAAAGTGCTCTACTCTCCTTTGGCTGAAGCCAAAAGTAATAGGTACTAGAATGCCCCTATCCATTGCCATCTGCTTTAGCAGACGGACCAGATAAGATGAGAAAGATAAATGGGCTTTAGCCCCATACACATTGTGCAATAATAATTAAATCCGCACCAATATAACCTGAAAATATCTTGTAAAAATTTTTTAACTCACCATTTTTCAACAATACCCTCTTATGCTTGTTGTTGAATAATCGATATAAATCGAAAAATAAAAAAATTTTGAAAAAGCATTTTACCACATCTGACGGATACCGCATCATAAGCGAATGGATGCATAGTATATCCATAGTACCTTTTTCCTACCAGGAAAAAACATGGATGAGTTATGCTCATGGTCATTCGGGTATGGTGGTGGCACCAACAGGTTTTGGTAAGACCTTTTCCGTATTCCTGGCTGTACTTATTGATTTTATGAACCGGCCGGAAAAATACCCCAAAGGATTGAAATTGCTCTGGATTACACCCTTACGATCTCTTTCCAAAGACATTGCCCGAGCCATGCAGATGGCCATTGATGAGATTGGCCTGGACTGGACCGTGGGGCTTCGCAATGGTGATGTATCGCAGGCTGAAAAACAAAGGCAAAACCGCAATATGCCTGATGTGCTTGTGATCACCCCGGAGAGTCTTCATTTGATGCTTTCACAAAAAGCTAAAACAAAGTTTTTTAAAAACCTGAAATGTGTTGCCGTGGATGAATGGCACGAGCTGCTGGGCAGCAAAAGAGGGGTTATGGTAGAACTGGCTGTTGCACATCTGCGTGGTATTGCTTCAGATGTAAGAGTCTGGGGACTTACTGCCACAATCGGTAATCTTGATCAGGCAATGGAAGTTTTGGTGCCATGGGATGATCAACGAAAGAAAATTGTGACCAAAGAAAAGAAAAAGACTGAAATACTTTCTGTGTTTCCCGATGAGCTGGAAATCCTGCCATGGGCCGGCCACATGGGCAGTAAAATGGTTGACAAGATCATTCCCATCATTGCCGAAAGCAAAACTACCCTGATTTTTACCAATACCCGCGCACAGGCAGAAACGTGGTACATGAATCTTCTGGAAGCTGAACCGGAGCTGGCAGGTCAAATCGCCATTCACCACAGCTCTATTGATGCAGAATTGCGTTTATGGATAGAAGAAAACCTTGCTTCCGGCTACCTGAAAGCGGTGGTATCTACCTCATCTCTCGACCTGGGTGTAGATTTTAAACCGGTAGATACGGTTATACAAATTGGCTCAAGCAAAGGTGTAGCGCGCTTTTTACAGCGTGCCGGACGTAGCGGACATTCGCCTTTTGAAACCTCCAGGATTTATTTTGTTCCTACCCATTCTCTTGAAATGATTGAAGCAGCTGCATTGAAAGAAGCATATAAGCTTAACTCAGTAGAAAACCGCGAGCCATTGTTCCTGAGTTTCGATGTATTGGTTCAGTTTATGGTAACGCTGGCTGTGGGAGAAGGCTTTTATCCTGATAAGCTAAAAAAAGAAGTGAAATCAACCTTTGCCTTTTCGCAGCTGACCGATGGTGAATGGGCACAGGCTCTCAGTTATATAACAACAGGTGGTAGTTCGCTGCAAAACTACGAAGAGTTTCACAAGGTGGTAAGACAGGAAGATGGCCTGCACAAAGTAACCAGCAGAAGAGTAGCTATGTTGCACCGCATGAATATGGGTGCCATAGTAAGCGACCGGATGATGCGCGTAAAGTTTTACAGTGGCGGTTATATAGGAATGATTGAAGAATATTTCATTACACGATTGCAAAAAGGCGATGCCTTTCTGCTTGCCGGGAGAGTACTTGAACTGGTGAAAGTAAAAGAATCTGATGTACTGGTAAAGCTTAGCAAAAAGAAAAATGCCCGGGCTGTAAGCTATATGGGAGGCAGAATGCCACTCACTTCCTGGCTGAGTCACTTTTTACGTAAAAAGGTGTCGGGCTCATTACAGGCTCCACCACGTGAGAAGGAACTTCGTTTTCTCAGGCCGCTGCTTGACCATCAGCAGGAATTTTCTCATATTCCATCAGAAAATGAATTTCTGGTGGAGATGATTGAAAACAAATACGGTAATCATCTGTTCTTCTATCCGTTTGAAGGCAGGCTCGTGCATGAGGTAATGGCTGCATTGATTGCATGGCGCATATCGCAAATGTATCCGGTATCTTTTTCCATGGCAATGAACGATTATGGGTTTGAGCTTGTAAGCGATACGCCGTTGCAAATTGATGAAGACGATCTGGAAAGTATTCTCAGCAAAGAAAATCTTTTTCAGGATGTGATCAGCAGTATAAACGCTACCGAAATGGCCCGGAGAAAATTTCGCGATATTGCCGTTATTTCCGGTTTGGTAATACAAAACTTTCCTTCGGTACAGCACAAGTTTAAAAATCTTCAGGCATCATCAAATTTAATTTTTAAAGTACTGGAGGAACATGAGCCTGATCATTTCCTTATCAAACAAGCATATACGGAAGTTTTTAACTCGCAAATTGAAGAGACGCGTCTGCGGAATGCCTTCAACAGAATCGCAAAAAGCCGTATCATTTTCAGGAAAACAGAAAGATTTACGCCCCTGAGTTTTCCCATAAAAGTGGATAGTATGAGGCAATCGCTTTCAAGTGAAGACTTGATCTCACGTATTGAAAGGATGAAGCAAACAATGAAACGGCGAAAAAAAACCCGTAAAAAATTACAAAGATTATGATTAAAGAACATGAAATACAATTTGCCGGTGAGCGACTATTACTTAATAATCGGCGAAGCATATACTGGCCCGGTAAGCAAATGCTTATCTTTTCTGACATACACCTCGGTAAAGCTGCTCATTTCAGGCAGAATGGAATTGCTGTTCCCGGTAACGTAATTAAGAAGGATCTGGAAGTTCTTAAAGAACTTATCTTACATTACAATGCACGAGTGATAACGGTAGTGGGTGATTTTTTCCATGCAGGCATCAATTCCGATACACAATTTTTCTCTGAATGGGCCGGTTCCTTTCCCCGGTTACACTGGAATATTGTAAAAGGAAACCATGATAAATCAATAACTGAGAAAAATACGGATAGTATATTTCACATAAATGATTCACTCTTTATTGAGCCTGTAACTTTTGTACACCACCCTGAAACTGAGCAATCGCATACCATCTCCGGTCATATACATCCCGGGATAATAATGAGGGCAAGCTATGGACAGGCATTAAAAATAGCCTGTTTTCTGGTATCTGAAAACCGCATTATTCTCCCGGCCTTTTCAAGATTTACAGGATTGGATATCGATTTTCTGAAAAAAAGCAATGAAAAGTACATCCCTTTTGTTGTAATGGAAGAAGGGGTAATAAGGGTGTAAATCCGGCAGACATCTTTAATATGTAAGTGATATAATCTTACCGTCGGTAAAATCAAAAAACCGGTCTTTCTGCGCAACCTGAATTCCTTCCATCAAATCTTCTTCTTCTATTCCTGCAACTTTCATACAACCCGGGCAGGCATAAATTCCTACGCCCTTATCCAGTAACTCTGCAAGCGCTTCTTTGAGTGGAGTAAAATGTGCGTAAGCAATGTCTTCAGCATCCTTTACTACAAGGTTTACAGCATCAATATCCAGATAAATAAGAACATCTTTATCATCGACCATCATCATTGCCATTTGCAGGGGCATCAAAACCCTGTGCGGATTATTGTGGTCGTAGGTTATGTGAATGAAAACTCCATCGCGTGGTGTTTCAATCTCAACAGGTTCAGTTTGAACACCCGGTTGCTGACATGCAAACATAAATACCAATCCCATCAGTACTATTGCAGCTTTTTTCATAACATTTGATTTTTTTGGTGAATAAGTATAAGAAAAAATTTAGTAAATATATGATTTTCTTATATAAATTCACAGATCTCATTTAGAAAAATTACAGGGGAAAATATTTCAATTGATTATTCAATTTTTAAAGCTCATAAACAAACCATTAACTGTTTTGCTTTGTTACCTTGGAAAATAAAGCACAATGACAAAAAAACAAACCACCAGTATTTTTTGGTTCCGTCGCGATTTGCGATTACACGATAATAAAGGGTTATACCATGCCCTGAAGGAAAACAAAAATGTTGTCCCACTTTTCATTTTTGATACCGATATAACAGAAAGTTTGCCCGAAGATGATGCCCGGGTGGAGTTCATTTATGAGAATGTACAGCACATGCAAAATGCATTGCGCCAGAGGCACCGCAATATGCTGGTATACAAAGGCAAACCGTTGGAAATTTTCAAAAAACTGACAGAAGACTATCAGATAGAAGCAGTTTATTGTAATAATGACCACGAACCTTATGGCATTGAGCGTGATGAGAAGATCAGGAAGTTTTTGGATTCTGAAAACATTGATTTTCACACCTATCTTGATCATTTGCTGTTTGATAAAGATGAAGTCCTGAAAAATGACGGCACACCATACCATGTATTTTCGCCTTACGGCAGAAAGTGCAGGGAAGTATTAACCAAAGATCATCTGAAATTATATCCATCAGAAGATCATCTCACAAGTTTCGATCAATTGGAAGATGTAAAATTTCCTGACCTTAAGGATATTGGCTCTAAACCTTCAGGAATTCAATTCCCTGAAAAGGATAATAAAGGTGATATCATTCAAACCTACGACAAAACGAGAGATTACCCGGCTCAGAAGGGAACCACGCGGTTGGGTATTCATTTGCGTTTTGGTACGGTAAGTCTTCGGCAGCTTGCCAAAAAAGCACTGGAAGATAATGACACGTATTTTAATGAATTGCTCTGGCGCGAGTTTTATGCCATGATATTGTGGCATTACCCCAGGGTTGTAAATAAATCCTTTAAACCGGAGTATGACAACATTGAATGGGTTAACGACAGACAACAATTTGAACGCTGGAAACAAGGTAAAACAGGCTATCCTATGGTAGATGCAGGTATGCGTCAGCTGGCCAAAACCGGCTACATGCATAACCGGGTAAGAATGGTTACTGCAAGTTTTTTAACCAAGCATTTGCTTATCGACTGGCGATGGGGTGAAGCATGGTTTGCCGAAAAACTACTGGATTTTGAACTCTCAAGCAACAACGGT
This sequence comes from Bacteroidales bacterium, assembly GCA_046261715.1. Taxonomy (GTDB): domain Bacteria; phylum Bacteroidota; class Bacteroidia; order Bacteroidales; family UBA7960; genus SKVR01. The sequence continues at coordinate 2,258 of JBHEOF010000078.1, read as the reverse complement.
GGCTGGCAGTGGAGCGCAGGCAGTGGTTGCGATGCAGCACCCTATTTCAGGATTTTCAACCCTGAATCGCAACAAAAGAAATTTGATCCTGAAAATACATATGTAAAAAACTGGATACCCGAATTAGATACCGGAAAGTATCCCGAACCCATAGTAAACCATAAAGAAGCAAGGGAAAGATGCCTGAAAGTTTTTAAGAATGCATTGAGCCAATAATATGGTTTTCAGGGATGATGATTGATGACCGTTTCAAAAAGTTCCGGGTCAAGAAATGCGCCAAACTTCAAACGGTCGAGCCCTGAAATATGGGAAGGGAAAAACTGATCAAATAACTCCTGGCCATATATATCAGCAAACACACGACCGATGAACTCCGTGCAGAAGAAACGGGTGGTATCTTCAAAGCTAAAAGAATAATCAAAAGGAATTTTCTGGTCCAGGTAATATTCTGCCCGCTTTGATATTTCAGATAGTGATCCGGTATCTGCATTACTTGATTTAAACCTCACGACGATGATCGATCCGGGATGACTGTCTCTGATAAAAGTATCCAGATCTACATCCTGCACACCATCGAAATCGCTTATGGTTTGAGAAACCGAGTGAATCACCTTTAAATCACCATGCTTATCTTTGTTAATGATACCGGCATGTGACACAGAATAATCTTCTTTGAGCGTTTTAACAATGGTATTGCTTACAAACCCGTATCCACGTCGCATAATAATATCGCCGGGTAACAGCATTTTTTTTTCCTTTTCAGCAAGTTCATAGGTAAAAAAAGTATCACGTCTGGATGCAGATTCGGAGCAACCCGATCCAAACGTGATACCGGTAAAAATAATCAACAGGAAAAATACTTCAGAAATTTTCATTCCTGTGTAAAAAATAATATAATGAAGAAGTAAAGACTATTGAGGATCTTCAACATCAACATCAACTTCAACTTCAGGGTCAATCTCTTCTTCATTCAGGTCCATATCCATATCCATATCTCCGAACGGATTTTCCTTCTTCATATCTACAAGCCATACTCCGTCTTGCTTAACCAACTGTACTTCAGCCATTTCACCATCTTCATCAAAACGGCAAATCGCTGAATCACCATCGACTTCACACTCAATATCGCCTATTTTCTCAGGCTCAATTTCCTCATCCACCATTCCTTCACCACCCAAAGATTCCAGGGACTCAAACATCTCCATCATTTGTTTGGTAGATTCGGTGCCATATTCTGCAGCCAGATCAAATTCACCGGCTATCAGATGATTCATGAATTTTTCTGTAACATCATCCGGGCCATCTTTGGTTTCGCAGGCTTGAAACATGAAAATTACTGCCAATGCAACGAACAATACTTTAATAGTTCTCATAATGTTTTAATTTTTTTGTAAATCAGGTTTTTTATAATATGCAAATAAGATTGCTAACAAAAGTAAAGAATATGAATGTATTTTTTATAAATAAAAACCCTTTTATTTTATGATAATTCAAAAGTTTACAAAAAACATACCCGCAGGAAGTTTTTATAGTATTATCGTTGAATCTGCTACTAAAATTTTACAGATTAAATACACCCCCCAATATATTCAAATGACTTTCTTTTAGATTTCATATCGGTCTACCCTTTTGGGAAAGGATTTTTTAAAGTAGTTTTCAAACTCATTACATCAATGATAAACCAAATCTGGTTTGATACTATCACAATTAACACCACGCATTAGTATGATCCGGTTAAACTGTCCACCCTTTGTCCACCCTTAAAATCATGAATATTACTTTTTTAAGAAGTAACTTTAATCAAACAAACAATAAAAATATTGTCCGGGAAATCCTGGCCATATCAACATTTAATTTTTTAATTATTAA
>JBHEOF010000078.1:0-379 GCA_046261715.1 Bacteroidales bacterium | reverse complement strand
AATCCTTTTTTTATTTCCTGTCATCCTGCTTTTTATATCATGCAATAAAAATGATGTTGTTCTTACCTTCGATGATGTTATTGCTCAGGGAGGTGGTTTTGAACCGGTCACTACTTCGGAGCAACCCGTAGATGAAGAAACTTCTGTAGAGATCATTAATGGCGAAGTCTGGAACTGCACCACCGTTACTTATGATGCTATGGCACCAGGTGGTGGGAATAACGGGTTCCCGCTCTTTAATCCCAATGCTTCGGTAATTTACCCGGGAAGTCTCCTGCAAGGTAACTCACTGCGAAAGGCCACACCCGATGTAATTGCTGTTGAAAGAGCCGGAGGTACTATTTCTTATGACCTGGTAAATGGAAACCTATCCTCATTC
>JBHEOF010000077.1:11425-11696 GCA_046261715.1 Bacteroidales bacterium | reverse complement strand
ACCCATGCCCGCGAAGGGCTTTACGACATTACCCGTGAAGTAGAGAAAATTGTTTCTGCCGCTGATGTTCACACCGGAATGGTCAATGTATATGTGCGGGGTGCCACAGCTGCCATCATGATACAGGAGAACTGGGACGAATCGGTGCAAACCGATGTGGTGCATTTACTCAGAAAGCTTATTCCACAAGGGGTTTGGCTGCATGATGCTCAGGATGGAAACGGCGATTCGCACCTGAAAGCAGGTATTGTAGGTCCGCAGGAAACCATCC
>JBHEOF010000077.1:0-11415 GCA_046261715.1 Bacteroidales bacterium | reverse complement strand
GTTGTTACCCTGATTGATTCGGAGAAGTAATCACTGTTAATGCAAAAATTTTGAATATAAGATAAGCGAGTGCTGAAAAAAATCATAATTTGAAATTAAATCCCGGAGACATGAGTGAAAGAAAATTAATCGTTATAGGCGGCGATGCTGCAGGAATGACAGCAGCATCCAAAATCAGGCGTGAGCAACCCAAACGTGAGATCATTGTTTTCGAACGTGGATACCATACTTCATACGCTGCGTGCGGCATACCTTATTATATTGCCGGGCAGGTAGAATCGGAAGAAAACCTAATAGCGCGCAAGCCGGAAGTGTTCAGAAAAAAGCAGAACATTGATGTACGGATTCGCCATGAAGTAATTGAAATTGATGCCCCAAAAAAGCAGGTAAAGGTTAAGGATATTAAAAATGATAAAGTTTACTCTGAAACATGGGATGACATGCTCATTGCCACAGGTGCATCTGCTGTTAAACCCGATCTGCCTGGTATGGATGCAAAAGGTGTATTTGCCCTTTCCACCCTGCAGAGTGGTATAGATGTTTTCAGCTATATAAAGAAAAACAATCCGAAAAAGGCTGTGATAGTGGGTGGCGGATATATTGGTATTGAGATGGCGGAAGCCTTGCTTGATCGTGGTATGGATGTTACCCTGATTGATATGGCCCCGCAGGTGATGACTACCATGGATAAAGATATGGCCGATCTGATTGCTGAGTATATGAAAAAAGAGGGAGTAAAAGTGTTTCTCGAAGAAAAGCTTTCCCGGTTTGAAATGGATACTGACAGTAAAATTAAATCGGTAGTTACTGATAAACAAAGCCTTACTGCAGACCTTGTAATTCTGGGTATGGGAGTAAAGCCCAATTCGGAACTGGCGGCTGCTGCAGGTATTAAGATGGGTGCCGGAAATGCCATTTGTGTTAAAAAGGACCTGACAACATCCGTACACCATATCTGGGCTGCGGGTGATTGTGCCGAATCTTATCATTTAATTAAAAATCAACAGGTTTATGTTCCATTAGGCACAGTGGCCAATAAACACGGGCAGGTTGCCGGTATCAATATCAGCGGGGGTGATGCGGAATTTCCGGGAGTACTGGGAACGGCCATCACAAAATTCAGAAAACTGGAGATATCTCGCACAGGATTATCTGAAAAGGAAGCTAAGGAGTTGGGTCTGGATTATAAGTCAAATACCATTGAAGCTCCCACACTATCATCCTATTATCCCGGTGCCGGAAAGATGAGCGTAAAGCTGGTGATTGATAAAGCAACCGGTCGTTTATTGGGCGGTCAGATTGTGGGAACCCACGGTGCAGCCAAGCGCATCGATACCATTGCAGCAGCCATGACAGGAAGTTTTACCGTTCAGCAGCTTGTGGATATGGATCTTTCCTATGCCCCACCATTCTCACCTGTATGGGATCCGGTGCAGATTGCCGCGCGTACTTTATTGTGATAGGGGTGTTTCATAAATTCATCAAATTGAAAATCTGCCGATACGAAAATATTTTAAAAAGAAAGGAGTAAAAAAATGTCAGAATTTAATGGTGCCATGATGCAATATTTCCACTGGTATACCCCTGCCGATGGTACACTTTGGAAACAACTTACAGAAAAAGCTGAAGAGCTTGCAAAAGCCGGAATTACTTCTGTATGGCTTCCACCCGCGTATAAGGGTAGCGGGGGAGGAAATGATATGGGTTATGGAGTTTACGATCTTTTTGACCTGGGGGAGTTTGACCAGAAAGGCTCGGTGCGAACAAAATATGGTACACGCAACGAATATCTCAATGCCATAAAAACAGCACAAAAGGCAGGATTAAGAGTTTATGCCGACATTGTTTTCAACCATAAACTGGGAGCCGATCATCAGGAAGAGTTCAAAGCAACTCCATACAATCCCGATAACCGGCATGAAGCCATTGGCGAATTGCAAACCATTAAAGCCTGGACCCATTTCGCTTTTCCCGGAAGAAATGGAAAATACTCTGAACTGCACTGGCACTGGTGGCATTTTAATGCCGCCGATTACAATGCACTGGATGAAAAAAGTAATGCCGTTTACCTTTTTGAAGGCAAGCATTTTGACAATAGTGTGGACCTGGAAAAAGGAAACTTCGACTACCTCATGGGTTGCAATCTTGATATCAACAACCCTGATGTGCAGAAAGAATTATTTTACTGGGGTGAGTGGTACCTGAAAACTACCGGAGTGGATGGGTTCAGGTTCGATGCCGTGAAGCATGTAAAATCAAGTTTTTTCCTTGAATGGCTCAATCATATGCGGAAACACTGTAAACATGACCTTTTTGCCGTAGGCGAATATTGGTCAGGTGAAAGCAAAGCCGCCAACCATTTCATTCGGCAAACCAATGGAAGTATGATGCTTTTTGATGTGGCTTTGCACTATAATTTTGCTGCTGCCGGAAAACAGGGCAAAAGTTATGATTTACAACAGATATTTGATAATACGCTTGTGGCAGTAGATCCCACCCTGGCTGTTACACTGGTGAGCAATCATGATTCACAGCCATTACAATCGCTTGAATCGGTCGTTGAACCCTGGTTCAAACCGCTGGCCTATGCCCTGATTTTACTGCGCCGCGATGGCTATCCATGTGTATTTGCCGCCGATTATTACGGTGCCTCATATAAAGACACCGGGAAAGATGGCAATGAACACGAAATTCATATGCCCAGCCATAAATGGATGATTGATAAATTTTTACAGGCCCGGAGAGATCATGCCTGGGGCCATCAGCATGATTATTTTGACCATCCTGGTTGCGTAGGTTGGACACGCACCGGTAATGATGATCATCCCGGAGGGATGGCAGTAATCCTAAGCAATGGCGATGATGGCAAAAAGCACATGGAAACAGGGTCACCGGATACAAAGTATGTTGACATTACAGAGCATGTTTCCGAACCCGTAACAACCAATAAAGATGGCTGGGGCGAGTTTAAGTGCAAAGGGGGCTCCGTGTCAGTATGGTTACCTGTCTAAATGTTCAATGCATTCTTTTTGTTTAAATTTTGTTTTTCAGAAAGTAATTTGTGACTTTCTGAAAAGTATTGTGTCTTATTGAGTGTATGACGTTGATTAAAGAAATAGTAAGTTTTTCTGATGAGGAACTGGTTCGTAAAATTGCCAAAACCAGGGATACTGCTCTTTTTGAAGAGTTGTATAATCGTTATGCTAAAATTGTGTATAACAAATGTTTCAATTTTACCAATCAATATGCCGTAGCCGAAGATCTTACACATGACATATTTTTGAAACTGTATTTATCAGTTCACCAGTTTTCCGGTAAATCAAAGTTTTCCACATGGCTTTATTCATTGACTTATAATTTTTGTGTGAATTATGTAACGCGTAATACAGAATATAAGCTAATGACTGATTCAGTGGAAATTGAAGAAAGAAATCTTCCTGCAGCAGACTTTGATGATAGCATGATATATAACATGCAGGTTGAGAAACTGGAAAAAGCACTTGAAAAAATATCGCCCCACCAGAAAATGATTTTATTGCTCAAATATCAGGATGATGTTTCAATAAGGGAATTGCAGGTTTTGCTTGATATAGGAGAAAGTGCTGTAAAAATGAGATTGATGAGGGCAAAGGCCGATTTACTTGAAATTTATAATACTTTGGGTCATGAATACTGAAAATGCATTTAAAAAAATTGAGAATTCTGAGCGGGAAGTTCCATCGGAATTAAAAAAGAAGGTGATGAACGACATCGCTATCGCTAAAAGTATAATAGAGTTTTCGGAACTCTTTACGGACAATATTCCGAATGCAATTATGGATATGTTAAAATCAAATCAAAGTAGAAATCATTAAAATCAAACATTATGGAAACTATTTACAATTGGGCCGATGTGGTCATGCAGGCATTCATTAGTATGGGCGAACAATTAAGTTCTGGTCTGCTAAATTTTATTGGAGCTGTTCTTGTACTTTTTGTGGGATGGCTAATTACCAAAGCTGTAGTTTATGTGGTTGGAAAAATATTAAAAGCCAGCAGGGTAGATAAACTAACTGAAAAAATTAAGGAGTCAAATATTTTTGGTGAAGCAAAAATCAATTTTGAAGTTTCTTATGTAATAACTGCTTTTATTCGCTGGATTATGTATCTGGTGTTTATTATTGTAGCGGCAGATATCATGAACTGGACAATTGTTTCCAACGAAATAAGCAACCTGCTTAGGTATTTGCCTCAGTTATTCAGTGCACTTGCTTTATTTATCATAGGGCTTTACATAGCTAATTTTATAAGAAAAGCTATCAAAGGACTATTTGAATCACTTAATCTCAGCGGTGTAAATGTGCTTAGCAGTATTGTCTTTTACATAATTGTTGTAATCTTTACCATAGCAGCCTTGAACCAGGCTAATATTGACACATCAGTTATTGCCAATAACATTACAATTATTCTTGCAAGCATACTTCTTACCATTGCTATTGGTGTAGGACTGGGTTCACGCGATGTGGTGAAAAAGCTATTATTTACCTATTATGCCCGTAAAAACTACAATGTGGGAGACAAAATTAAAGTTGGAGATATATCCGGTGAAATATTGGCAATAGATAGTGTATCTGTAACCCTGAAAACACAAACATCCAAAGTAGTTATTCCTATTGTGGAAATGACTGAAACCAAAGTTGAAATAAAAGAATAGGACTTAGATTAACTCCCTGTTCACCTTAAGAGTCTCATCCGCAAATGTTTATGATGACATTTGCGGATGTTTTGACACATATAATTATTTATTAACAACATTAAAAGTAACGTAATATGAAAAATAAATTAAATACATTTATTATAACTTTTTCCGTAATTATTTTGGCTTCATGTTCAGCCCAGAATCAATTATCATCAAGGTTAACTTCAGAATGGGAAGTTGCCAGATTTGAAGTACGAACTCCCGGAGGCAGTAATTCAATTATTGAAAATGCCGGAAGTATAACTTTCAGAAGTAACGGCCGGGGAGCGCAGTCCTTTACAACTGCAATAGCTCATGCCGGACAAGCAGTTGATACTGAATTCAGGTGGAAAAACACAGCCAATACGGTTACCATCAGAACAATTGATGCAGAATATCCCAAGGTATGGATAGTTGTAAATTCCGGCAAAGGAAAGCAGGAGTGGTACTCTACAGATAGTTCCGGAAATGTCCAGGTTATGCTTCTGGAGAAAAAGTAAGATTATGATTTCAAGGATTGGTCTTGTAAATGATAATAATATAGTAAGGCCATACAGAACCAATTAATAACCAATAAATTGATAAGAAGATGAAAGGAATAAGACTATTTATGATTCTGATCCCATTCATTATGGGTTTACAAAATCTAACATTTGCTCAGATGCAAACCCTTCAACTGGACCCATTGTATATGCATTTTGACAATGGGAGAGAACTCCCGGCTGAAGAATCCTTTATTGTGCATGCGCCGGTAAAGCAAAATACTGCCATGGTAAAAATGCAGATTTCCAACAGGGAATTTGATCGCAATATCCTTTATGAGAATATATGGATAAGAAAGGATGGTGAAACCATGCAGAAAGCAATTCTACCTAATTATCTTGTGCTGCGATCAGGTAGCAATTATAATATCAGATTTTTGTACTATAATAAGATACAGGAAACCGAACGAATGCAAATTCGCGAAATGCTTGAAGCTACAGCGCAAACCTATTTGCAAACCAATATCCGGCAAAAAGGCAACCGTTACAATTTCCAGAACAGCCCGGCACAAACATACAGTGCTTTAAATGCCATTCTTTCGGAAGGAATGCAAAACTACGATATACGGCCGGGAACTAATGAACCCAAATTTTCTGGTATAGTGGAGAACATGTTACGTACCCTTGCCCGATACCGTATAACTGAGGATGAAGGAGATGAGTCACCGTTTGACGCATTGTTAAGGCAGGTAAGCAATGAAATCAATATGTTTTCTAACTCTTACGAGTTTGTAATTGAAGATGTAGTTACCATTATGAATTATCCTACCGAAAGAAAATCATCAGCCCTGGTCGTAAGTTTGGGTTATGGCGGGGTTTATAATAGTGGTAATTTTTCTGACCTGAGTTACTATTCGGCTCCTTTGGTGGGTATTGATTTACCATTGGGCAACCAGGTTTTTGCAGGAAGCTTCTGGGGCAATACCTCAATTTCTGCGGGTGTATTTTTGTCAAAATTTGAAAACACAAGTTCCCGGGTTGTTTCAGGTCCGATCATCGATTTGCCCATATATGCAAGTCTCAATTACAGAACTTTCAGGTTTTTAAAACTTCAGGCAGGGGCAACTCTCATGGAGGAAAAAGATCTTGTAAACGATAACAGTTCTTTATTAGTAAGGCCTTTTGTGGGTCTTAGCATCGATTTCAATATCGGGCTCGGTGGAAACAGATAAAAAAAACAGAATCATGAAAAATATTCGATTGATATTCAGTATTTTGCTTCTGTTTTTCTTTGCAACGGGAAATCTTAACGGGCAAACATACAGAAGCAGTCTGGGGCTGCATTATGGCTTATTTCAATTCAATGATGCACAAAATGAGTACTTTTTTGATGCGGATGGGAATTTCCTGAATGCCGGATTGAGCTATAAATATAAGCTGGGGAGATTGTCATCACTGAGTTTTACCGGAAGGTATTATGACTGGAACCTAAATGATCTTCAAACCCTAAATACGCAATCATTGCAGGGGATGTGGCTGATTCATGCAGGCCGCATATCTTCTTCCTGGAGGGTCAATCTCATCACACCCTATATTGGTGCAGGTTTGGGTTATGAAATACATACACTTACACAAAACGGATCAGATCAGAATTTTAACAATTTCTATTTACCCCTGGAAGCAGGAATGTACATAAATCTGGGTCCGCGATGGTCATTGGGTATTTTTGCAGAATATAAACTGGATCGTGCAACCGAACTAAAAAACAGTCTGGGACTAACAGATAACTACCAGGGTGTAGTAAACTCTGCAGGCGTAACACTTTCTTATCATTTTGGTCAGCAAACAACGGAACTGGCAGTACCAGTGGTTGCAACAAATCCTTCCCGGGTTTATTCTGATGATGTAAAAATTGACGAAGAACCAGTTGGCAAGGAACCTGAAATAATTACTGATATTCAGCCTGTACCGGCAGATGAACAGGATATGGAAAACGATACCCTGGCAATGGTAGAAAGACCACAATCAGAAAAAACGGAATTGGATACTTTGGCAATTGCAGAAGAAACAGAAGTAAAGGAAACAGAAGTAAAGGAAACAGACTCACTGATGATAGAAACCAAAGATAAAGTTATCGTCAGAGAAATGATCAAATCAATTGCGGATACCCTGCGAATTCCAATTGTTATTGATCTTACTGTAAAGGGTCTGGATGAAGAAACCGGTCGGCCCATAACCATGGCCGTCGATGAACCGGCTCAAACCAAAAAATTTGAGAACAAAATTGATTCTCTGATCCAAATGACCGGAGCATTAAATCAACGTATCGCATTGCTTGAACGCACACCGGCAGGGCAAATCACCGAAAGAGAAATTCATACGGTACAACCCATAACGGTTGAGCCCAGACAACAACCCGAACCGGTTATAATACAGGTACAGCCGCCACCCGCTCAACCGTCACAACCACAGGTTGCTGATCCTCAACCAAGAGCAGATTTGGATGCTGATATATTTGCCACCAAAAATGACATTGAAACACTGAGAAATGAAATCAGACAGATGGCAGCTGATAACCGTGAAGCCGTGAACTCATTACGAAGAGATATTCGTGTAGTAAGTATCTCTGATCGAAGGGTTTTTGACGATACCGAAGAAGAAAAACCTGACATCGCAGAACCAATCGACACGATTCCCGAACCGGTTGATACCATTCCTGAAATTGAACCTGAAATTGCAGAAATGATTGAAGATTCAATACAACCGGTTGAATCCGGACCTGAGATGCAGGCAGTAATGGATAGTCTGGCTGCAGTTGAAAGATTACTTGCATCGGAACTTGAACTGCTTCAGCAGCAAAACCAGCAATTGATGGAAGAATTGGCCGCAGCGGAAAAAACAATTGAAGAGGAACCTGTGAAGGAGGAAGAAAAGATCACCATGGAATATTCAGTAACCTTTGGGATAAACTCCGCCAGATTATCTGATGACCACCTGAATAAAATTGCTGAGTTTGCTCAAGTTATACAAGAAAACCCTGATTTAAAAATTCAGTTATCGGGTTATGCTGATGGTACCGGTGATCCTGAATATAACAAATTGTTGTCGCAATGGCGCGTGCAGGCTGTAAGAGATGAGCTTATGAGGCTGGGCATATCACAGGCCCGTATTCTTGAGCAATATTTCGGCAGCGAAAATGCTACCGGTGGTTTAAATCCTGAGGAGCGAAGAGTAGATATGCAGATTTTATAAACCTAAAAAGAACTAAGTTATGGAACGTAATTCATTTAAAGAGAAAGCAAAAAAAAGCATTGATGACCTTTTTGCCAAGATTGATGAACTTGAATTGAAAAAAGAAAAAGTTCAGGGTGATGCAAAAGTTAAATATGAGGAGAAAATGGCACAGCTTAAGATTAAAAGAGCTGAACTGCAGCAAAAATATCAAAATATGAAAGATGCTTCTCCTGAAAGATGGGAAGAAGCCAAGGAAGTTTTCTCTTCAGCTTATGAATCTTTCAAGGAAGGGTTTAACAAGCTTAAATCATTGTTTGATTAAACCCTAAAAGCAGATTTTGGCTGTCTCATAAGCAGGATTTAACCTGGACGCTGAGCTTGTCGAAGCGGTTATCTTACTGATATTCAGCAGTCGTTTCGACAAGCTCAACGATCAGAAAACACTTTTGAGACAGCCTCATATCAGCACTTAAAAGTTTTAAAATTGAAGAAAGAGTTAGCCGAAAATCTTTAAGAGTAGGCAGAATAAGTAAATAAAAAAATGAAATTTAAAATAATAATTAAGAACGTAGCAACAGTCGAAGAGATCACTAACTATTGGCAGAATAAAGACTACATCAACTTATTGGAGCGATTTGATTTTCCTGATGCAAATACTGTAAAGCCGGAAAACTTAAAGGAAATGCTCCATATGGCCATTACAGATTTTGAACCCAATGAAGCTGCCGCGATAGTATTGACCTATAAACTTTCTGATAGATTAAATGAGGGTCAAATAGATCAGATTTCAAATGACATGCTACTTGACAAGATATCTGAAGAATATCCTGAAATTGATTTGCATTGTGATTTATTCAATATAAACCAGTTGTTGTATAAGGCATACAATGGAAAATTTCCAAATGCAAAAGCAACTGTTGTGGATTTTTCTATGGTTTCTAAAGACGGTTATGACGGAGAAATCACAAAAGAAATTGTTTTAAAATCTTTCAATAACGGGATCTCAGACAGAAATGTTTTTAAAAGATTGTTTGAAGAACAAATGACTACAGATAAAGAATTTGTGGAGGCAGAAGCGGTTTTGTGGGAATTAAATAAAAAAGATGCAACTAATTTTAATTTGACAACATCAGAATACTGGTTAAATAAAGATGATTTTACAGCAACTGAGTTTGAAGGTAATTGTTTGTTGCCGGAAGAAGACGAAAGAGAAGATACTTAATATCATTTGCTTTTTAATGAAACATCTGTATCATGCACTACTCCAGTTGAAAAGTTCTGATGATAAATTGGAGTCATAGTATTAATAGTAGCTTAACTTAATGTCCAAGTAAATGCTGCAAGCCCACTAGCCTATTTAATAAAATTATAAACAGATGAAAAATAATTTACTCGTAACCGCTGCTTTCAGCATCCTGCTGGCCATTTCAGCAAATGCCCAGGAAAATCCATCACTGGATGACCGTTTAAGAGCGCACCTGCATAAGGAGTACTTCACACTAAACATATTAATTCAAAGCGAAGGTCGTCTTTCGTTCAAAGACGATGATTTTCAAGGAGGCAGATCGTTTAATGCGGCCAATGCAAGGGTCAGCATGCGTGGAAACCTCAATGGCGGTTTCTTTTATCGCATCTTTCTTGATGCTGCACCAGAGCCTGCTTTATTGGATGTATTTGTCGGATATAAGGTCAGCGATGCGCTGAGTTTTATGGTTGGTTCAATGAAACCGAAGCAAACCCTCGACTTTATTCCCGACCCCGGTTCGCACAATTTTGTTGATCGTACTACCATGACCGGTTTACTGGTTGGTTCGCGCGAAACAGGAATTGCTGCAACCGGCGATATGGGTGGTTTTTATTATTATACAGGAATTTTTAATGGCTCCGGCCTGGAGAATAATAACAACAATAAGTTTTATGGTATCGGACGATTGCAATATACGATCAGCAATGATCTCCCCGGTTATATTCAGTTTGCCATCAGCGGTTCGCATGGTAACTCAGAAGGATATATCAGTGGGAGCAGCGGACCTTTATTGAGAGGTAATCGAACCATTCTTGGCTCCGATATAGAGCTTGAACTTAACAGGTTTTACTTTGCTGCCGAGTATTTGCAGGGCGATCTGGAAACGGTTGATTTTCTCAATGTAAATGAATTGATCAACGGGTACTATTTTACCGGTGGCCTAAGGTGGTCTGAAAAAACGATGACTTTCGCCCGCTGGCAATCATGGTCATACAGAGAGTTGGGAACTACTGAAAGTAAATTAACCCTGGGAACCAACATTAATTTTACAGATATTGTAGGGCTGGTTCTTAACCTTGATGCTTATGCACCCAACCAGGGCAACACCCAATATGGCGCTTCCTTTATTTTTCAGGTGCAGTTTTAGCCTGGGTGTTTTCTAAGTTGTATAACGTTGTGGTTTAAATTAATCCAATTGTCACAAAAAATTCCTGTGTTATGAAAACATTAAAAACGATTTTGCTGATCATTCTTGTTATTATTGCTTTATTTTTTGCATTTCAGAATTTTCAAACTGTTGATATCTCATTTTACAAATGGAGTGCTAAAATGCCTTTGTCAGTGGCAATTATTAGCATCTATATTTTCGGGGCACTATCCGGCGGTATTTTATTCTCATTGTTGAAGAAAATAATTACTTTGGACAAAAAAAACGATAAAAATAAAAATCACTCCTGACAATTATCTGCTACATGTAAATATACCCGGTATTAAAAATGTGTAAGATATACCCGCTACATTCTGGCAAAAATCATTTATGAAGCAATGAAAAAACTCCAATATATATGGGAAGAACTCAATGCAAGCTTCTGGTTTATACCTATACTGATGCTTTTGATTACCATAGCCTCAGCCATAGGATTCATTTATCTTGATAGTCAGATTGAGTATTCTCAGGAAGGAATTCTAAAATACCTGTTACCTGCCAGTGTTGACTCGGCACGTAACATATTAGG
>JBHEOF010000076.1:4255-11698 GCA_046261715.1 Bacteroidales bacterium | reverse complement strand
GAATAGTAATTCACTTCCCGGATAAAATCGGCATTAAGTATTCCAACCGGTCCGCCCGAAGCGCCCTGGGTTGCAAAATGGTTGATAAACGGAACTTCAATGCCATCCAGATAAAACCGGCTTTCCGACGGTCCGCCGCCACGAATAATAATATCGTTGCGATATGCGGGAGTGGACTGCACACCTGGAAACGACTGGATAACTTTTGAAATGTCGCGGTTACTACCCGGACTGCGTTCAATTTCTGAAATTCCCAGGCGACGTAATGAAACCGGACTCTCTTCACGACGCTGAAACTGCGAAGCTTCAACGACCACTTCTTCCAGTTCAAACTGCTTTTCGCGCATGGGAATATCAATATTTGCAGCACGTGCATTGGTAACCATAAACTCTTCAGTAACCTTATCTTCAAAACCCACGGCCGTCACACGCAAACGCACAAATCCCGGCTCCAGACCGGTAAAAAGAAAGTTACCATCGAGGTCTGATGTACTTCCTGTATTGGTTCCGTCTATAACAAGGTTGGTAAAGGGGAGGGGTTCGTTATTCTTTTCATTGAATACCCTGCCGCGGATAGTACCATTTTGTGCCTGGAGTTCAGGTATTAAAAATAAAAACAGCCCAAATATGGTTAAAAATATTTTGTACTTTTTCTTAGTTTTCATAAACCCAACGTTAAAATTCTTTTTATCCAATAACAAAACTAATTTAAATATGTTTGCAGATGTATTAAAAAAAATGCTTTTGCATCAATCGGCTATTAATGTGTAATTTCGTAACATTGCAACGTCAGAATTTTGAGTAATGAATTCCGGTTTTCCAGAAAAATACAGAACAATTAATTGATGATGACCAGTGCCATTCAATCGGTATTTATTTTTCATCGGGGAGCAAAACTGTTTTCTTTAGAATTTCTTTTGAAGGGAATGCTTTTGTTATTGCTGGTCTTTCAGTCATTTCATGGTTTTTCAGATGGGAGAAAAACCCTTGAGGATGATTATGACGGTATAATGGAAGGAGTCGTGTTTTCGCATTTTTCCGGGTTTTATGCACAGCCCATTCAGTTGATCATTAGTCATTCCGATCCTCAGGCAATAATTCGCTATACAACCGATGGATCTGATCCTGAGGCAAACTCAGAGATATATGATCAACCGATTGAGATAAGAGATCGCAGTGATGAAGGTGCTGAAATTTCGCTTATTCCCACATCACCCAACTGGAAGCCACCATCTGAAAGTGTACCGCGTGCCATGGTGGTAAAAGCAAGGGCTTTCAGGGAGGGTTTTCTTCCCGGACCCATTACTCAGGGTGTATTTTTTGTGAATGATAACAATAATTTTTTCCATGAAATTCCGGTCGTATCTCTTATTACATCGAATGAAAATCTTTTTAACGATGAAACGGGGATTTATGTAATGGGAGATCCTGAAAATCCTAATTATCATCAAACAGGAGATGAATGGGAACGTCCTGCTTTTTTTGAACTATTTGATGAGAATGGTAAGCATGAATATTCCGGTAAAATAGGTATCCGTATCCATGGAGGTACTTCGCGCAGTTTTCCACAGAAATCGCTCAGATTATATTTCCGGAATGAATATGGAGATAGCTGGCTACATCATGAATTATTCCCTGACTATCCGGTGCAAAGTTTTAAACGCCTGGTATTACGACAATCCGGCCATGATATGTGGCAAACCATGTTGCGCGATGGGTTTATGCAGAGCCTGTTGGAGCAAATCCACGTAGACCGGCAGGCCTTCCGTCCTGCTGTACTTTACATCAATGGTGAATACTGGGGAATACAAAATATCCGCGAAAGGTACGACAAGTATTATCTGGAGAAACATCATAATGTCAATCCTGACCATATTGACCTGCTGGCCTATACCAGCCTGCAAATAGGTGAAGGTGATGCGCAACATTATCTGAATATGATTCAGTATATTGTAGAAAACGGATTGCAGGATCAGCAGCACTTTCAGCATTTAGAAACCCTTATGGATATTGACAGCTATACCGATTATAAAATTTCGGAGATTTTCTTTTATCGCTGGGATATTGGTAATATAAGGCATTGGCGCTCCCGCACACCTGAAGGCAAATGGCGCTGGATGATGTTTGACCTGGATACAGGATACGGCGGGTTCTGGAGCCTTGATGACCCCTGGAATTTCAATATGCTGGAATATAATACCGACCCCGAGGGCCCGTGGGATGGGTATCTGGGGCACAATCATAATTCGCCTATTGCTACTTTCTTATTGCGCGAACTACTGGAAAACGAAGATTACAGGTTCCGCTTCATAACCAGATTTGCCGATCTTTTGAATACGAATTTTACGCCTGAAGAAGCCATTGAAAAGCTCGATGCCATGGCGAATGCTATCAGAAGTGAAATTCCTGCACAGGTTGGCCGTTGGAATGAAATACCATCCAAAGAACAATGGGAGATTGAGATTGAATATATGAGAGAGTTTGCCCGTTTGAGGCCAAATAGTCAGCGAAATCATATATTGCAGCATTTTGATCTTGAAAGTATTTATGATCTTACACTTGATGTATCGAATCAACTGGCTGGGCATATTACGCTGAATACCATTAAAATACGTCCTGAAACTCCTGGTGTAGGGAAATACCCATGGCCCTGGAATGGTATGTACTTTGGCGATGTTCCTGTCACGCTTGAAGCTATTCCTGCCCCGGGTTATCGTTTCTCACACTGGCAAGGATTGAATGGTGTTACCGATGATGTCATTACCATCAATCGCAGGACAGACCTAAGCATAAAAGCAGTTTTTGAAAAGATTAAAGACCCTGTTTTGATACATTACTGGTTGTTTGATGATTCTATTCCAAACGATACCCCTCTGGAAAAAATTGCTTCAACTTTTTATGGAAATAAACCATATGAAATTCAGTATATCAGTTCACTGGAAGGATATCCTTTTCATTCTTCTCACCCCGACTGGCGCAGGGCATCCATGGAACGGCGAAACAATCCCACATCTCTTAATTACAGACCTGAAGGAAATTATGGAATTCCATATGCTGATTCCCAAATGCGGGGCATCCAGATCAAACAGCCTTTCAGAAATGACGACCGGGAAAATTCCATTATATTTCATATGTCAACAGAAGGGTTTACTGATCCTGTAATGCACCTGGCAACTGTTGATGAAGGTGCTGCAGAAAAAATACTTTTAGAATATAATACAGATGTTGATTCAGAGAACTGGACGAATGCCGGTCTGGATAAAACAGAACTATTATTGGGGAATACATATCAGCTCTTTGAAATCAGCTTCATAAATGTGCAGGGAGCGGAGAATAATCCGGATTTCAAAGTGAGGTTTCGTTTTGATGGCCCTGATATGTTTCAGGATAACGGAGATCGTGTAACATTTAATAATATAAGTTTAAGCGGTAAATCGCTTGAAGCTTTTACAGTCTTTTCTGAAGCGACCAATAATGGTATAGTTGAACCTGTGGGAAATATTCCGGCCTGGGAAGGCTCTTCAAGGGATTTTACTATTACTCCCGATCCCGGCCATCGCATTGAAAAAGTCTGGCTCGACGGATTTTTTGTCAATGATGATCTGGAGTTTAAGAATGACAGTGTTGCAGTAATCAGTCTGAATAATATACAGTCGGATCATCATTTATTTGTAGAATTTTATTCAGAGGAAGAAATGCCGGAACCGGGTACACCATCTTTGGTAGTTTATCCCAACCCGACATCAGACCGGTTTACAGTAAAAGCATTGTATAACATGCAGCAAGTTGATATTGCTGCCATGAACGGACAAATTGTCCAATCCTTTGATGCCGGTGGTGAAAAACTTTCTGAGTTGGATATCGCATCATTGATCAACGGATTATACGTGGTAATTGTGCGCACAGACCAGGGTGTCTTTACGGAAAAATTGCAGGTTTTGAAATAATGGGATTTGGTTAAAATAATCAGATTTCTCCCTTCGGTCGAAATATTTAATAATAAAATAATGTCGTTCGAATACACATTTTATATTTGGAACGCAGATAACGCAGATGCACGGTATCGCAGATTTTCACTGATTTAATCCATAAACTTAACATCAATGACCCAACTAACCTTAACCACACCGGCATTGTTATTCTCGGCCATTTCACTGATCCTGCTGACCTGTACCAATCATTTCGCTGGCCATCAGCATCTGGGAAATCAACATCAGCGTAAAAGCCCTGAACCTTCACATCAGCGACCTGGAAGAATCGGGAGAATAAAAAAAGTGCCATTCACCGATCCCGGCAGGCCACTTACCGATTTTGTATTGAATCGGGGCGGGCTGTTTTGATACTTTTGCCCTGTAAACAAAAATATTCATTCAAAAACTAATTGTTATGAGAACTTTTATAGAAAAAAGAATGCTGCTGGGTATTTTACTGCTTATTGCCGGTATTTTGCTAATGCTGTACTATTATGATTTTTTACCGTGGGTACTTCCAACCTGGGTGTTTTCATGGAAAATGTTACTTGTGGTCCTGGGTCTTTTCTTCATGATCACCGAAAAAAATAAATCTACCGGTATAATATTATTTTTGATTGGTTCCATATTTATTGGTGGAGAAATCTTTGATAAAAGTTTTTGGGAGGTAGTAAGATTTGTTATTCCACTGATCCTGATTGTTGCCGGTGCAACCATTCTGATGCGTAAACAGGTTTTCCAACCCAGGGAGCTCAATATTCCCGAGGGTGCCAATGTAAATGATTACATTAATGAAACCAATATTTTCGGGGGTGGCGAAAAGAAGTATAACTCTCAGAATTTCAGAGGCGGACAAATGACCGCAATCTTCGGCGGCAGCGAGATTGATTTTCGCCATGCCAAACTGGCCCCGGGAGTTAATGCCATCGACCTGCTTTGTATTTTCGGGGGTACATCGATCAAAGTGCCTGAAGACTGGGAAGTAATAGTAGATGTAACAGCCATTTTCGGCGGCTTTTCCGATGAACGTATGATTGAAAAAAAAGATACTTCTGATAAATCTGAAAAAGTATTATATCTGAAAGGCCTGGTACTTTTTGGTGGGGGTGAAATCAAATAAACAGTTTATTTTAGCAGATTAATCATCAAATCTGAATTCATGAATCGAAATCTGGTTTTTAACAAAATCTTCCTGCGAAACTACCTGGTGTTTGCCGTGGTAGTTTCGCTTATTTTTTTTGTGTTGATTCATTTTCGTTATGATATCCCTGTTATTTATGCCGCTACCGATGCAATCATATCTGTGTTTTCGCTTTGCTCAATGCTTCTGAGTTTGTATTTTGTGGTGAAATTTGCCCGTACCCATTCTCTTACTTCACTAACAAGCATACGTAACAGTGTTTTTGCCGGTTTACTGATCGTTACAGCCTGGTTGTTTCTTACGCGCTGGATTCTGGATAATCTTTTTTATAACTATCATTTATATTCTGATTTTCTTTATATATCGCAGGCTTTGCGTTTTATTGCCGGATTGTTTGCTGCAACCCTGGTTTATCTTTCTTTTTTTCTTATTATTTACCAGGAATCTGTTAAAGAAGCTTTGCAGCGCGAGAGCGAACTCAGGGAGCTCATTCAGAAAACCAAACTACAGGCTTTAAAGAATCAGTTAAATCCGCATTTTATATACAACAGTCTTAATTCCATAAGCTCCCTTACGGTTTACAGTCCGGAAAAAGCCAGGGAAATGCTGGGTTTGCTGTCAGACTTTTTACGGATAGCTCTCAGGCAGGATGCCATGCAAATGAGCAGTCTGGCCAATGAAATAAAAAATACTCAGTTGTATCTGCAAATTGAAAAGGTTCGTTTTGAAGATAAGCTGAGCTGGGAGTTTGATGTTGATGAAAAACATCTCAATATAAAAGTTCCTGTTATGATATTGCAGCCCCTTTTCGAGAATGCCGTAAAACATGGAGTTCAGCAAAACCCTGAGCCCAAACCGGTAAAACTTACATCGCATTTAAAAAACAACTTGTTGGAGATCCATATTGAAAATGCTTTTGATAAAGGGTTTCAAAGGTTTAAAGGAGAAGGAGTAGGGCTTGAAAATGTACGCAACCGCCTCAGGCTTATTTACCGAAGGTCAGATCTGTTAGTGACCGGTATACATGACTCAGTTTTCAAAGCAACCTTAAAAATACCCGTGGATTGAAAGAATTATTTTTGTAATAAATCGATTACCCATGACGCAAAAAATAAAGGCCCTGATCATAGAAGATGAAGCTCCTGCAAGAAGACTTCTTAAAGAATTTTTAAAGGAATATCCGCAGATTGAATTACTGGCCGAGTGCAACGATGGCTTCGAAGGCGCCAAAAAGATCATGGAACTAAAACCCGGTTTGATTTTCCTGGATGTGCAGATGCCCCGCATCAATGGTTTTGAAATGCTGGAACTGCTTAGGGGTGAAGATATTCCGCTGATCATTTTTACCACCGCTTTTGATGAATATGCCATAAAATCATTCGAATACAATACCTGCGATTACCTGTTAAAACCTATCAGCCAGGAACGATTTAAGAAAGCTGTAAACAAAGCGCTGGATCAGCTGAAAGATGAAAAAAACCTTCGTCCCGACATGAACAGTATGGTTGATCAGGCCATGGGTGGCGGCAAATATCTCGATCGTATTGTTATCCGTTCGGGCAGCAATATTCATGTGGTTTATTGTGATGATCTGCTTTCTCTCGAAGCCAGTGATGATTATGTAATCGTGCATACCAACAGCGACCAGTGGATAAAAAAGCAAACCCTGAAATTTTATGAAGACAAACTCGACCCCCGTGAGTTTGTGCGTGTGCATCGCTCTTTCATTGTTAAAGCATCTGCCATCAGCCGCATCGAGCCTTACTCAAAAGATGCTTACATCGCAATTCTGCAAAATGGTATGAAAGCTTCTGTAAGCAAAGCGGGATACTCAAGGTTGAAAGAAATGATGGATTTTTAAAAAAAATTCATTCACCAAATGTAAAGCAAAGCACTTGTTTAGGTGATACCTTACCATTATACATAAAAACGTTGAAACTGATTCCTTTTACTTCCGTATGCTTTTAATAAACATTTTTCTTTTCAAAAAAAAAGCATACCATGAAAAAAGCATTTTCTACTTTATCAATTATTTTTTTGTTTTTACAAATTGTTTCTGCCGAAGGTGTTGAACCTGTTGATAGCGATATGAACGGCAAACGAGAAGTTTCTACTCTTGATCATTTGTTGTGGATTGCTACCACTCCCGAAGCGCTGGCTTATGATTATGAACAAACTGATGATATTGACGCTTCAGCAACCCAATACTGGGACGACAACGATGATGATAATGACGGGTATCTTTACAATGACCCCAATGACCTTACAGATGATGGTAATAACGAAGGATGGTCGCCTATCGGTGACAATATAAATCCGTTCACCGGCTCG
>JBHEOF010000076.1:0-4245 GCA_046261715.1 Bacteroidales bacterium | reverse complement strand
TTTCCAGGGATTATTTGGGCATACCAGTAATGCTATAATTGAAAACCTGGGTTTAGAAAATGGTAGTATAGCAGGCAGTAGTTATACCGGTAGTTTGGCCGGGGTTATTTCTAACTCCACAGTAACGGATTGCTATAACACGGGCAATGTGAATGGCTTAGGTGAAACAGGAGGGTTGATTGGAAGAGTATATATTTCTACTGTTAACAATAGTCATGCCTCCGGGAATGTTAGCGGCAGCAATTATGTTGGAGGTCTGGTAGGACAGAATTATGAAAATTCCCTGATAAAAAATTCATATGCTACCGGACAAGTAAATGCATCGCCCTTTAGAGGTGGTGGTTTGGTCGGGAGTAATATTGAATCCACGGTGGATAGTTGCTATGCCTGGGGAAATGTTAATGGCTGGCATTATATAGGTGGACTGGTGGGGGATAATAATCTGGGGATGATTTCCAACAGCTACGCAACCGGCACAGTAAGTGGCTCCGAATATGTAGGTGGGCTTGTTGGAACTTTGTGGAAGGCTCATGTAAGTAAGTCTTATGCTACAGGAAATATTGCAGTTTCTGGAAACCGGGCAGGTGGACTGGTAGGAAGTACATATAATATTTCGAGTATTTCAAACAGTTATTCTCTCGGTAACCTTACCCGAACAAGTGGTAATGACACCATTTTCGGTGCTTTTATCGGCTACAGCCACCCCAGTTTAACAATAACAAACTGCTATACCATCGGAAGTGTTTTCTATGATAATGATGATGATCCTACAGATAAAGGCTTTTCAGGCCTTCACGATGGTACTGAGGTTATTTCCAGTTTCTGGGACAGCCAGGTTTCCAATCAGAGCACAGCTTATGGCGGCCAGGGAAAAACCACGCAGGATATGAAAATAAAATATTTTTACACCCAGGTGGGATGGGATTTCACAGGCGAAACAACCAACGGGGAAGAAGATATATGGGAAATTGCTTCCAACGGACAAACATCTTATCCGTTTTTGAGCGCTTGGGTACCGGATACTTTGCCGGGTCTGGAAGATGTAGTTTTTGCCGGTGGAGACGGTTCTCCCGAAAACCCTTACCAGGTCGAAAACTTAACGCATCTGAAAAATACCCGGTACTACCTGGATGCCTGGTACATTCAAACCGCCGATATTGATGCATCTGAAACATCAAACTGGGATGATGGAAATAGTGGTGAACCGGAAGGCTGGTTGACCATCGGATATTATTATAACAGATTTACGGGATCGTATAACGGCAAAAATCACGTAATCACAGGGTTAACCATTAACCGCCCCGGAACCGGTTACCAGGGATTGTTTGGTTATGTTGAAGGCGCAATCATTGATAGTCTGGGTCTTGAAGACTGCAATATTTCCGGTATGTGGCATGTGGGTGCATTGGCTGGTTATGCATACAATAATTCTGTGATCAGTAATTGCTATTCAACAGGTACTGTTACAGGTTATCAGGAAGGCGGGGGCCTTTTGGGAGATATTGAATATTCAGAATTGAAACAGAGTTTTTCCACTGCCAATGTATTTGTTATCAGGTCAAATGCAGGAGGTTTAATAGGTTTAGCCAACAATGGTTCACTCATTAAAGACTGTTATGCCCGGGGTAATGTTACCAAAACAGGTATTGAATCACTTACCCATTTTGGGGCCTTTTCAGGTGCAAGCTCAACTGCTACTATTGAAAATTGCTATGCTACAGGCAGCGTGTTTTATGAAAATGGCGATGATCCGGTAGCAAATGGATTTGTGGTTTATGATTTTAATAACACTTTTACAGGAAATTTCTGGGATAGTGAAGCTTCCAATCAAAATTCAGCAACCGGTGCCACGGCCCAAACCACTGCCAATATGAAACCCCAGTCAACTTTTACTGATGCCGGCTGGGATTTTATGATGGAAACCGCCAATGGTACTGATGACCACTGGGGAATCAACGATGAAGATAATGATGGATATCCTTTCCTGAAATTCCAGGGCTATAAATTAAATACAGAAGTTACTGAATGGCCTGTAGCCGGTAGCCTGGATTGTGGTCAAACGCTGGGTGAATCAACTTTAACGGGTGGGAATGCATCTGTAGAAGGTACTTTTGCTTTTACCAACCCTGATGAAGTGCCGGTATTCGGAACCTTTGACTACGAAGTAGCATTCCATCCCACAGATCCGGAAAATTATGCTACTATTTACGGCTCAGTAAGTGTTACGGTTGAAGATAATATGGATCCGGAAATTATATCCACACATCCTGATCAAACCCTTGATGCAGATAATGATTGCCAGGCCATTTTACCCGATTATACAGCTGACGTGGTAGCCAATGATAATTGCGATGAAAACCTCACAATATATCAAACTCCTGAACCAGGAACACTTATTGCCGGAGATGTAAATACAGTTACACTTACGGTTGTCGATCATGCATCTAATACTGCAGAAGTTTTCTTTAATGTAATTGTTGCTGACAATACTGATCCTGAGATTACATCAACACACCCTGATCAGACACTGGAAACGAATGATAACTGCGAAGCGATATTACCCGATTACACCAATGATGTTGTGGCTTTTGACAATTGTACAGAAGTACTTACCATTAGTCAGGACCCCCAGCCCGGTTTTATTGTTTCTGTTGATGATATAATTTCTGTTACGCTTACTGCCGGTGATGAAGCAGGTAATTTCGCTGAAGTATCATTTGATGTGGGTGTTGAAGATACAATGGATCCAACAATATCTTGTTTGGATGATCAGACAGTAGATGCGAATTCTGATGAAACGTATGTGGTATCAGGAACTGAATTTGACCCTGTTTCTGTTGATGATAATTGCACCATTTCCAGTATAATTAATGACTTTAATTCTCAGTCAACTCTTGATGGTGAGGTTTTCCCTTTGGGTAATACAACAGTAACCTGGACAGCAACAGATGGTAATGGCAATGAAGCATCATGCAGTTTTGATGTAATGGTAAATTCCGATACAGGAGTAAATACCATGGATGATTACAGTGTAAAGATTTTCCCTAATCCTGTAAATGAAATCCTTACCATTGAATTTGCCGAGTACATTTCCTCAGATGAAATTTTGATTTCAATAACAGATATTTCAGGAAGATCAATTTTAACACTTTTTGAAACATTATTGCATGGTAGAATCCAAATAAATACAACTTCACTTGAAAAGGGTGCTTATTTTATAACTTTAAAATTTGACGAAGGTTCTTTTACCAGGATTTTAATAAAAGAGTAAAAAAGCTCTTTACAGGCAGAATAAGCTATATATCCTGTCTTGGTAAACTTTTTAAGGGGAACAATAATTTCGGGGATAAAAAAAGAGCTGGTTAAATTTTAGCCAGCTCTTTTGGTATTCTTAAATATGTAGAACATGAAGGGTTATTCTACGATAAATCTTTTGGAAATCAATCCATATGAAGTTTCGATTGTCATAATATACACACCTGTAGTCAGGTTACTCACATCAATTTTACGGCTGAGACCACCAACTTCAATCATCTTTATTGCCTGTCCTGCCTGGTTATAAATTCTTATGGTTTGGATATCTTCATCTAAAATCCCCAATACCCTGATTCTTACTTTTCATTTTTTCACATTTTCACAAATATTCTTCACTGATCGGGTGTAAACCCATTGTAAATATCCGGTTTTTCCGGAATAAATCCCCGGGAAAAAACCAATATAAATCAAAAAAGTACTATATATTTGTTGATTTAAATGAGTTGGCTGCAAGCAACAAAAGCGTGCAGGAGTTTAGACAGTGAAAAATCATTATTTGAGTAAAAGGCAACAAGACATAATTTTCAATACTTTTTATGAATTGAAAATGTTTGCGAATTAAACACAAACACTATGAAAATAGCAAACGTTGGCTTCCATGTGACCTAAGTTTAATAAATATTTAAGAATGAAAAGTATTAAAATTTATTTAATTATTGCTGCCATGTTTTTTGGCGTAACTTGGCAAAATGGAAACGTTATCAAAGAAGAATGGGAAGAAGAATCTGTATTTATAAGATATAACCCTGAGAATTGGCAAGAAGTAATCGAAACAATAGAAGACTCAAGTGTTGGTAAAATTACATTTACACACGATGATAAAAAAGCCCCCTTTTATCACTGTACCACTACGAAGTGGGTTTTGTGGTGGCTAAATAGGTATCCAAGGTTGTCTTTTTATGGTTGGTACAATACAAATAATATAAAGAC
>JBHEOF010000075.1:0-11942 GCA_046261715.1 Bacteroidales bacterium | reverse complement strand
GCCTTGCACATGTCGTAAACCGTTAGCAGGGCGACGCCGACACCGGTAAGTGCTTCCATTTCGATACCTGTTTGACCTATGCATCTGAGAGTTGCACTAACTTCAACACCATTTTCCTGAAGTTCTGCTTTTACATCTGCTTTGGTAATTTGCAAAGGATGACAAAGCGGTATCAGGTCAGATGTTTTTTTGGCTGCCTGAATTCCGGCAATTTCTGCTACGGTTAGTACATCACCCTTTTTCATCTGGTTACCCCGGATAAGTTTCACCGTTTCGGATTGCAGCCTGATAAATCCACGGGCCACAGCAGTGCGCATTTGCATGGGCTTTGAGCCCACATCTACCATATTGGCTTTGCCCTTGTCATCTATGTGTGAAAGTTTCTTCATTATCAAAAATTCAACATTTATTTATATTGACCACTAATCACTATTCACTAATCACTAATCACTATTCACTATTCACTAATCACTAATCACTATTTAACCAATAACCCAATAACCCAATAACCCAATAACCCAATTACCCAATTACCCCTCACCCTCCAATATTATGAAAGCAATTGCTAAGATTCACCGTTCCCTTTTCCGGTTTTGCAAACAGAGCAGCTTCAATGGCTTTTTTTATACCCATTTCACGAATATCATACTCCAGATCGGAGAACAGACAAGGTTTCATTTTGCCGGTTGGCGTAAGACGCAACCTGTTGCACCTGGAACAATCGCCACCGGTACCCCCGTCGACTATTCCAAAATGTCCGGTCGATAAATCCATCTGACTGATAAAGCGCACCTGCAAACCGTTTTCCATACAATATTGCTTTACTGCCAAAGCATCGGGCTCATCAGAAGATTTTTGAATTACACAATTTATTTTGATAGGGCTTAACCCTGCCCGTTTTGCCTCTTCAATTCCGGCAAGCGCCTTTCTGATGTCGCCTCCACGTGTTATTTGCGAAAACTTCTCAGGATCCATAGTATCCAGACTGATATTTACCCGGTGAAGACCTGCTTCTGCAAGCGGTTTGGCAAACTTCTTCAAAAGGATTCCATTGGTAGTTATGGCAATATCTTTTACTCCATCTACATCGGCAATCATTCTGACTAACTCAACAATGTCTTTTCTTACCAGAGGTTCACCACCGGTAAGACGAACCTTGTCAATACCCAGAGGCACAGCAACGGCCACCACCTGCTGAATTTCTTCATATGCAAGAATATCGGAATGTTTTACCATGCACACCCCATCTTCGGGCATACAATAGCGGCAACGCAAATTGCATCTGTCGGTAACCGAGATACGCAGGTAGTTTATTTTACGATTATACAGGTCTAACATTTACTAATTCTCCTTTGGCAATTTCAAAAGTATCTACCGCAACTGACATGATAGCATCAGAAAGGCATACTGCATGTTTATGTGCTGAACCATGATAGCTTACAGGCACTACTTCTGCATTTTCATTGATTTTAACCGGGACCCACTCCAGACGGTCGGCCTTTTTTCGCTTGAAATTAACCCCCATGGGTAATTTCATTTCAACCGGTTTGAAATCATATCCCATTAGTTTGTATAGCAATGGTTTTACAAAAATCTCAAAGTTAATAAAAGAAGAAACAGGATTTCCGGGCAATCCAAATATCCATGATTTTTCTGTTACCCCAAAAACAGTTGGCCGGCCGGGTTTTACAGCAACTTTCTGAAAGCGGATGTCCACCTTATTTTTAAGCATGATCTCCGGAACAAAGTCAAAGTCGCCCATACTCACTCCGCCTGTAAGAATAACCACATCATTTTCGGCCAGCGCTTTGGTAATGGCAATATCGGTATCTTCTTTAGCATCCGGAACAATTCCCATATAATTGGGAATACATGATGCCTGCTTTACCTGTGCCATCAGTTGCCAGGCGTTGGAGTTGCGGATCTTGCCCGGACCGGGCTTATCGTGTGGCTCAACCAGTTCATCTCCCGTGGAAAGTATTGCAACCCTTGGCTGTCGGGCCACCAGCGGATCAGTGCATCCTACAGCAGAAAAAATTGCAATATGCGAAGGTTTAATAGGTTGCCCCTTATTCCACATTATATCGCCCTCCTTTACATCTTCAGCACGGTATGCGATATTGGGTGATGATTTGCCTGCTGTAAAACGGATCTTTTCATGATCAATCTCTTCGGTTTGCTCAACCATTATAACTGTATCTGCACCTTCGGGAACCATTGCACCGGTCATTATGCGTGCACATTGCCCTTCTCCTATTGTCTTTTCAGGAATATTACCTGCAGGAATGGTTTCAATGACATCCAGCTCTTTGCTGAGATCTTCCCGGCGGCAGGCAAAACCATCCATAGCAGCCTTGTCAAAAGGAGGCATATCCACATCAGAAAACACATCCTCGGCCAGCACCCGACCCAATGAATCGGTAAATTCAACACGCTCATCGCCAAGGTAACGGGCAGAATCGAGAATTATTTCCAGGGCTTTTTCGAAAGAAATCATTTTTGAAGATAGGTTTAATAGTTTTCACTGCGGAGACGCTAAGGCGCGGAGTTCGCAGAGCTTTAATTTAATGGTTTTAAAATATATTCATATTTCGTATTTCGTATTTAGCTTCGCTGAGCTCGCCCAAGGCTCGGTTCGTGCTTTTACATCCCCCCTGCCCCCCTTAAAAGGGGGAGTAGTGCGGCATAAACTTCTGATTTCGGTCTCCCGTCTTCGGTCTCCGGTCTTCCGTCTAAATCTCAAACACCTCATATTCCTGGTCCAGCAGATTGATCATCAGGAAGCGGTTTCGCAGCAATTGTCCTTTTCCGGTGAGGATTTTTAATACTTCCGATACTTCAATGGATGCTACCAATGCCGGAGTGAAAGAGGGATTTCCCAGTTCCTGCTCAATTCCTTTGTTGCTGCCCTGATAAATGCTGCCGATGATGTTATCGCCCGGAAAGATTGTGGTTACCTGACCATACCAGCCGGCAATGGCTCCATATACCATGGGAATTTTAAGTTTTTCGGCGTACTTCTGCAAAAGCATCCGGGTTGACATATTATCCAGTGCATCACATATAACATCGTGTCCTTTGATCAGATCCTGTGCATTTTTCTCATCAAGAAAAACCTGAATGGCATTTACTTCTACATCAGGATTAACCTTCCTGATATGCTCTTTTGCGGTTAAGGCTTTAGATTTACCCATATTTTCCACATTGCTCAATAGCTGTCTGTTCAGGTTGGTTTCGTCAAATACATCACCATCAATGGCAGTAATATAGCCAACACCCAATCGTGCCAATTGCTCAATAATATGCCCTCCTAGTCCACCACATCCTACCACAATCACTTTCTTCCTGCGCAAAGACAAATTTTCTTCACGCGACAGCATATTCTCATTTTTCAGATATCTTTTTTCCATTCAAACTATTTTAAAAGAAAATCTTCATAATCATGTATCAGAATTTTAACCTGCGGTTTTCAATCCCGCATAAGCGGGACTTCAAACAAAAGGTTCTCAGTCCCGTAGTAACGGGATTTCGAGCCTTCGGCTCTCAACATCATTAGCCTCCGCCAACAGGTGGGAAAATACTCACTGTATCGCCATCTTTCAATTGTTGCTCAAACTTCCCATCCATACCATTAACAAGTAAGATGGCAACATCTTCCCTATCGATTTCCAGTTTCTCAATGATCATTTGTGGTGTGGTGCCTGAGTCAGGGTCTATCATTATTTCCTTACCTCTTCCATCGCGCAAAGTTGCGAATAATCTTACTTTTATTTGCATGTTTTAAAGAAAATTAGGTTTTGCCATCCTGTATACAAAAATACAAAGCAAATGATCATAATGCAGTTCATTTCCTGTTATCACTACTTTTAATGGTTTTTCTTATTCGGTAAGAAGTATATTTTAATTGCAAAATACAAATTTTCTGGCCCACAAACAATCGGCACAATTGGGTGATTCTCCATGGCAATCGAAATCAACATCATGAATAAGGCTGCAACCATCTACCAGATCGCAGTCGGGGCAGGATGGATAATGATTGTTGTAAATCTTTTTTCTGAATTTCATGTATTCTTCATCTTCCCAGATCTCTTTCAAACTGCGATCACTGATATTGCCGAAACTATACTGCTGTAAAGTTTTGTACCTTCCAAACACTACTTCACTACCCTGATGAGAGAGACGGTAACAAGGTACTACTTCACCCCGTGAAGTTATATATGTAGCGTCGTTATTTACAAAAGCACATTTACGTTCGGTTTTCAACTCCACTTCAGGAAATATGATACGTAAACCCTTGCGAAATGAATAATTTCTGATCTTATGAAATTTCTCTTTCATTTCTTTGTTTTCGTATCGGGAATAAAGAATATCACTCCCCTGACCGGGTTCCTGGGGCATAAAATGAGAAATAACCAGATTCCGGATTTTCTTATCTGCCAGAACATCCATCAGCGGAAAAATATCATCAATATTCTTTTTAGATGCCACAAACTGAATATCGAGGTATGGTGTTTCGGATCCTATTTCTTCTTTCAGTCGGTTAAGATAGTCAATACTGGCCATGAGTTCATCGAAAACCACCCCTCTGCCCTGCACCATATGTTGTTCCATACCGTCGCATGAAACCACAAAAAGATGAATCTTCGACGCAATATCTTTAGTAAGTTGCTCTCTGAAAAGTGTAGCATTTGATGTAACCCATATTTCCTTGTTCTTAAGCAATTTAACTGTTTTACTGAACAAAGGAGATACCAGCGGCTCACCCATACCACCAATTACAACTGTTTGAATACTTTCATATTGACGGATCTGTTCTACAGTATTTTTCCATACATCTTCCTTCATATCAACAGGCTCCTGTACCCATTGATGGCGATAACATATTTTACAATCCAGGTTACAGCTATCGGTAATTTCAAAATAAATTTTTTTGAGCATAACTATCAATTAACCGGCTACATATTAAAAAGCCCGAAACTCCGTACATAGAAAGGGTAAGGAGTAGCGGGCATTATTTCATAATTCATTACTTACGAGGGCACACCGAGTTCTTTTAGTTTTTCGGGAGTAGGTATACCCTTTTCATCCCATCCTCTTTCCTGGTAATAGAGAGGGAGCATTTCTGCAAGACGCGACAGATGACCTTTTGACGGTCCTGATGGAATGGGTTCTTCCATAAGACGCTTAGGCAGTTTATCCTGTGAGGGGTCAATACCAGCCTTTAAATTCCAGATTCTTTCAAGGTTCCAGATACGATCGCCGGCCTTAAGGATATCTTCTGCGGTATGTTTTTCACCTGTGACAGCGCTGAACATTTCAGCATAATCATCAGCATTAAGTGCAAATGATGTAAAGAGGCACATACCACAGGAATCGATAAATGCAGTAAGATCCTGGAAAATTTTTGCCCAACCGGGTTTGCCTTTAATTTCAAGACGGTCAAGTTTTTCGGGTAACCCCAGGATTTCGGGTGAGATCAGATAACCGCGCACGTGGCAACCTCCTCGGTTAGATGTGGCATATTGAAGCCCTTGTCCCTGGATACCTCTTGGGTCGTATGCGGGAAGTTCCTGTTTCTTCACTGTCATAGAAAGTTCGGGATGACCATAGGCATCAGCCAGCCTGTAAGAACCCTCAGCCATTTTACTGGCCAGTTCACCATCGCGACGACCCAGCTTTTTCACCCATTCTATCATACTCTCGGCGTCACCCCATTTAAGGCTCAGGCCGTCGAGTTCTTCATCCTTAATGAACCCTTTCTGATAGAGCTCCATGGCAGTTCCCACGGTAACCCCGGCTGATATGGTATCGAGCCCCAGTTCATTGGCCCAGAAATTAGCTTTGATAGCGGCTTTCATGTCAGATACACCGCAAGCAGCACTGAATGCCCAAACACTTTCATACTCAGGCCCACCCGTTTCAATATCATCGGCCTTTGTATAGCGTCCGCAGGCAATTGGGCATGCAAAGCAGGATTCACGTTTAAGCAGAAATTGTTCACTCATGGTTTCACCACTCACTTCTTCCGCTTTGTCAAAATAAGTCTCCTGGAAGTTTTTAGTAGGGAAGACTCCCTGCTCATTGATGATGTTTACCAACACGTTGGTACCGTATGTTGGTAAACCTGCTCCGGTAACACCATTTTCTTTGATCTGTGCGCGACCTCTTTTCACCACTTCCTTAAGTGCATCAGCATCAGCAACGGTGGGTTTTGATGAACCTTTCATTACAATAGCTTTCAGGTTTTTACTACCCACAACTGCGCCCACACCACTGCGCCCTGCAGCACGGTTCAGGTCGTTCATTACAGCAGCGATCTTTGAAAGTTTCTCACCAGCAGGCCCGATACAAAGTACCTTGGCCTTTTCAGGCGCTTCTTTCATGAGTTCATTGGTAGTTTCAATGGTTGTTTTGCCCCATAAATGAGTTGCATCGCGAAACTCAATTTTGTCATCTTCAATAAAAATACTTACAGGTTTATCGGATTTCCCTTCCAGGATCAACATATCGTAACCCGCAAATTTCATTTCAGATCCCCAGTATCCTCCAGAGTTTGAACTGGCAATGGTACCCGTAAGCGGTGATTTGGTAACCACCATGTACCTGCCGCCGGCAGGAGTGGGAGTACCCGTCATAGGTCCGGTAGCAATGATTATTTTATTGGCCGGATCAAATGCATCGATGTTCGGGTCTACCTCATCAAACATTATTTTTGAGCCAAAACCCCGGCCTCCGATGTACTTTAATGCTTCTGCATGGTCGAGCTTTTCAAGCTTCCATGTTTTGTCAGAAAGATTAATTCTTAAGATTTTTCCTCTGTAACCGTGCATGGTATTTCTTTTTTGGTTTATAAAAGAATGAATATTTTTCATTATTATATATGCAAGCATTAATCCAAATTCATTAACAATCTGTACACTTGTTACATACATGCAATATCGGGATGTTAAATCTGTAACATCTAACTAATAATGTTTGGTTTCTGAACAAATCACACCTATATTTGTGTCTGGTTTCTTAACAGTGTTAAAAAACTGAACACACCTGAAAAAGAAATGCTTCTAATTCAAAGGCTATTTATAATTAGATTGATTATAAATTAAGGGTATTTTAATAATAAAAAGCATAATGCGTGGGATTACAGCACATTAACAAATATTTTACATGCTAAAAGACTGGAGAACCCAACTGGTTATTATATTTTTCAGCGGTTTTATATTGCTTTTTATCGTTGCACCCATCGCCGGTTTACTTTTTCGGACCTCCCCGGCTGAATATAGCACCGCAATCCAGGATAGCGAAGTAACTTCAAGCATTGGGCTGACACTTTTGGCAGCAATGGGAGCCACCATAATTTTCGGTGTTTTATCGGTCCCCCTTGCATACATACTGGCGCGAAAGAGCTTTCCTTTAAAAGGTCTGATAAACGGAATTATTGATGTACCGGTAGTAATTCCTCACTCAGCGGCAGGAATAGCACTTCTGGGAATAATATCAAGGGGTACATGGGTAGGTCAGGCCGGTGAGGCAGCAGGAATCAGCTTTGTGGGTGGAATTGCAGGTATTGTGGTTGCCATGGCTTTTGTTAGCCTGCCATTTGCCATTAATGCTGCACGTGACGGATTTGCTGCTGTACCCGAAAAACTTGAAAAAGCGGCCCTGAACCTGGGTGCCTCTCCCCACCGGGTATTTTTCAGCATATCCTTACCCCTGGCCAAAAGATCGGTAATCAGCGGCCTGGTGATGATGTGGGCAAGAGGTCTTAGCGAATTCGGAGCTGTAATTATCATTGCCTATCATCCTATGATCACCCCAATACTCATTTGGGAGAGATTTACATCATTCGGTTTGTCATACGCAAGACCGGCAGCAGCCATTTTTATCCTGGTTTGCCTGGCCATATTTATTACAATGAGAGTTTTATCCGGAAATAAATATCATGTTAGAAATTAAAAACATAAGTGCCAGACTGGGCAACTTTCATTTAAAAAATATTTCCCTGCAGCTTGAACAGGGCGATTATATTACCGTGCTCGGGCTTTCAGGTGCAGGTAAAACAGTATTGCTGGAAGTACTTTCCGGATTGGTAAAACCTGACACCGGTCAGATATTGATTTATGATGAAGATCTGACCGGTCAAAGCATTCAAAAAAGACCTTTTGGTTTGGTATATCAGGATATGGCATTGTTTCCGCATATGACTGTTCGGAAAAATATCAGGTATGCACTAAAAAATATAGGCTTGTCCTCATTAAAAACTGAAGAGCGGGTGCAGGAACTAGCCAGACAAACCCAGGTTGAGCATTTACTTAACCGGCACCCCGGCACTTTATCAGGTGGCGAAGCCCAGCGGGTAGCATTGGCACGTACCCTTGCATCAAACCCCAGAATATTACTTCTCGATGAACCTCTTGCAAACCTTGATGTGAAATTGCGGCAGGAGCTGCGCGAGCTGCTCAAAAAAATAAATCAAACCGGAAAAACCGTCATACACGTTACTCACGACCCCATGGAAGCGGCTACCTTAAGCAAAAAAATTGCCATCATTGAAAAGGGCGAACTGATTCAATGGGGTAAACCAGAAGAAGTTTTCCGCAAACCGGTTTCAGAATTTGTGGCCCGTTTCAGTGGAATAAAAAATATTTTTCTGTGTGAATTTAAAACAGAAAACGGTAAAAACGGCCTATTCCCCGGAGTTACTCAAAAAAACCTGGTGATCAGAACTCTTGAAGAACCGGTAAACCCTAAAGCTCATCTTATGATACCCGGAGAAGATATTATAGTTTCTGAAGAGCAACTGGAAACCAGTGCCATAAACCAATACCAGGGTACTTTAAAAGAAATATATTTACTGAATCATGGAGTAGAGCTTATCGTTGATGCCGGTGAATTGTTTTCAGTAATCGTTAGTAAAAGATCACTCGAAAAACTGAATCTCACTCAGGGCAGAAAGATCTGGATAAATTTCAAGGCATCTGCAGTAAGAACCTTATAAACTACAAAGATTAAATCGACAGCAAAAAAATTAGAAATTAAATACCCGCTATTATGATTACCAAAGACAGTATCCAAAGAGAAATCATTAAAAAATCACATCAAAGATGTGAGGAATATGGTGTAAACAAGGAACAGATCTTTCCCAGCAGAATTTTGAAAGGGAATGAGGTTTCATCGCACCTGGCAAGAAGTGAATATTTGCTTAGGGTTGCTGCTCCTTTTATGGAAATTATACATGAAACCGTTTCCGATTCCGGGTTTTTTATACTCCTTACAGATAATGAAGGATGTATATTGCGCTCCGTGGGAGATCCTGGTATCATTGCAGAATCGGAAAAGTTAAATATGGTGGTTGGTGCTTATATGCATGAAAAAAACATAGGTACCAATGCCATGGGTACTGCCATTAGCGAAGCGCAACCCATACAGGTTACAGCTGCAGAACATTTTATTTCAGCTTATCATCGCTGGACCTGCTCAGCAGCACCCATACACAATAATGATGGTGAGATTATAGGCACATTGAATCTTACGGGCGAAAGTCACCTCGTGCATCCCCATACGCTGGGGCTGGTGGTAGCCGCTGTAAGAGCCATTGAAAACCAGATAAAGGCAGAATATGCCCAGGAGAAACTCAATGAGGCATTTTCATATATGAAGTCAATTGTTGAATCGGTTTCTGCAGGAATCATGGCGCTTGATATAAACGGTAACATCAAAACCATTAACAACTGGGCATGCAGCATGCTTAATCTTGAAAAGAAAAACATGCTCAATAAGCATATTGAGAAGCTACTGCCCCACTGGGAAGATATTATCGAAAGATTTAAACGGGGTGAGACCTATATGGATATGGAAACCAATTTCCCTATCAATGGTAGCAAGGAACGATACGATCTCAGCGCTTATCCGATTATTGACAAAAGCAATGATATTATCGGAATGGTACTGGTAATTAAAGGGATGCAGAAAATATTTAACCTGGTAAATAAATATACGGGTATGCGTGCCCATTACACTTTTGATGATATTATTGGGAACAGTCCCGAATTCAGCCAGGTAATTGAACATGCTGAAAAAATTTCCAGCTCCACTTCTACAGTGCTCCTGATGGGAGAAAGCGGAACAGGTAAGGAGCTCATTGCCCAAAGTATCCATAACGCCAGCCCCAGAAAAAACTCCGTTTTTATTGCGGTAAACTGCGGAGCTCTGCCCAAAAATCTAATTGAAAGTGAACTCTTTGGCTATGAAGAAGGTGCATTTACAGGATCCAAAAAAGGTGGTCATGCAGGTAAATTTGAGCTGGCCAACGGTGGCACAATATTTCTGGATGAAATTGGAGAAATGCCACTTGACATGCAGGTGAACCTGCTCAGGGTTCTGCAGGAAGGTTATGTTACCCGTGTGGGAGGCACAAAAAATATTCCTGTGAATGTCAGAGTTATTGCCGCTACCAAAAAGAACCTGGTTGAAGAATTACAAAAAGGTACCTTTCGCGAAGACCTGTTTTACCGTCTTAGTGTAATACCTTTATTTATTCCTCCATTAAGAAAAAGAGGAAAGGATAAACTCACTCTTTTTAATTATTTTTTAAGCATAAAGGCTCAGAAACTGAATAAACCTATCCCTCCTGTTTCTGCTGAACTTCTCAGCCAGATAAATGACTATAACTGGCCAGGTAATGTTCGTGAACTGGAAAATTATGTGGAAAATATTGTGACCTTTAATGGAAACAGCAGTTTTAACATAATCAATCCTGTAACAGATAAAGAAAGTAAGTTTACAGTTAGCATTCCTGACCCTAAGGATGATCAGAACCTTCAGGATAACTTTGCCAACATGACACTGGAGGAAATCGAAAAACTCACCATTAAGGAATGTTTTGACAAATTGGAAGGTAACGTAACCCGGATCAGCCGTAAACTCGGGATCAGCCGTACTACCCTGTATTCAAAGATGAAAAAATACAATTTGCAGGAAAACTAAAGTTTGTTTTTATTTCCGGAACCTATTCTGAAAAACCCCCATTTTTAGGGATATATTCTGCTCGGTCATAAGGATGGACTTATCTACTTTTGCAGTAATGTTAACTTAATAACAACTTGTAAATTTAAGATATCTTCACATGTTAAAATTAAAGCTCGCATTTTTCTTATTCACAATACTTTTTGGATACAATCAAATAAAAGCAAATGCTCCCGAGAGATCAATGATGAAAACCGATGCCAATATTGTTGGTCACGTAACTGCCGATGGCAAGCACCTTCCGTTTGTTAACGTAAGCATAAAGGGAACCACCATTGGCACAGTAACCGACGAAACCGGTCATTTCAGGCTGATTCACATGCCTGAAGGCAAACATACCCTATCAGCCAGTTTCCTGGGATATAAAAGTGCTGAACTGGAAGTGACAGCAGAATCCGGTATTACAAGAGAAATATATATTAGTCTCGAGCCTGATGCCTTAGGGCTGAATGAAGTGGTTGTAACCGGTGACCGCAATGAACGTAAAAGATCTGAGTCAATGGTAGTAGTAAACTCACTCAGCGCAGCACTTTTTAATACCACCAACTCCATAAACTTTGCAGATGCTTTGAATTTTGCACCCGGCCTGAGAGTAGAGAATAATTGCCAGAATTGTGGATTCAACCAGGTTCGGATGAATGGAATGGAAGGGACCTACTCACAGATACTTATTAACAGTCGTCCTATTTTCAGTGGTTTGGCAGGAGTGTATGGCCTTGATCTGATTCCAGCCAACATGATAGAACGAATTGAAGTGGTCAGAGGGGGCGGTTCTGCTCTTTATGGAAGCAATGCCATTGCTGGTACTGTTAACGTAATTCTGAAAGATCCG
This sequence comes from Bacteroidales bacterium, assembly GCA_046261715.1. GTDB lineage: Bacteria > Bacteroidota > Bacteroidia > Bacteroidales > UBA7960 > SKVR01. The sequence goes on along the minus strand of JBHEOF010000075.1, from coordinate 88 downwards.
CTGATCAACAGTTATGAAATAGGCTTTAACTCAGCCAGTACAGGTCTTGGGGTTAGCGGCAGCGGCGGAGCTGTTCCTGATAATAGCC
>JBHEOF010000074.1:0-12073 GCA_046261715.1 Bacteroidales bacterium | reverse complement strand
AATACGTCCACATTGGCAGCGGCCATATCGGCAGCGTTGTGAATGATTTGAGCGCGGGCGAATTCCGGCTCATCTTCAGGTATCAGTACAGCATCAATAACGTGTACCACGCCATTATCAGCTTCAAGGTCTGCAAGAGTTACTTCTGCATCATTAATAAATACAGATCCGTTTGTTATTGTAACTACTACATCTTGTCCGAGCAAGGTTGTAATCTCCTGTCCGTCTTCCAGGTCAGTTGATAGGGCGAATGCGCCAACAACGTGGTATAGGAGGATGTCAGTAAGATCACCTGAAGGATCGTCCAATAAATCATCCAGCAGACCGTCAGGCAGTGCATCAAATGCATCATCGGTGGGAGCAAATACGGTGAAAGGACCTTCTCCCTGAAGTGTTTCAACCAGTTCTGCAGCAGTAACAGCAGCAGTCAAAGTTTCATGGTTGGGGCTTGAAACTACGATATCAACTACAGTGTAAGCAGGAGCTTCCATCATGTCAGGAACAGGAACCGGCCAGACACCTGGTGAAGGTACACTAACGCCTTTTGTTTCACCACGCATGTTATCCTGTCCGAAGTTATATAACGGCCATCCTTTAAAAGTTAACTGAGATTCACCAAAAACATCAATAACACCAAAATCGTCAGCATTAAGTGTAGAGGGAACAATCATTCCTTCCGCATCGAAAATGGGCCATACAGAATTATTTGAAAAATCGGAGGCAGTAAAGCGATTGCGATTGTTGCGGTCATTTGTCCAGGTATAGAGAGTATTACCATAAGCATCAACCAGATATTGGGTAATTTCATTTCCTTCGGTGTAGTCGCCGGTGTAATTTACTCCATCAGCACCCACCAATTGGTTATCTGTAAGCATTACAGTATAATCAGGTTTTGCAACAAACCATTTGTTGATGACACCCTCACCGTTTACATCACCTGCTTCATTGTCATTTGCAAAGAAATATAATGGCCAGCCTTTATAGGTAGTTTGCATTACGCCATCACCACGGTCAATTGAGTCAAAATCGTCAGGATCAAGACCTGCAGATAAATAAAGATTTTCATCATAAAAAAGTGGCCAGTTATCAAGACAACCGCCAACACAAGCAGATGAACCATCAGCATCTAATGAAAAGAAATACAAAGTATTACCATCACCATCAGTAAGAATATTGCCGTAGGTATCATTTTCAATAATTTGAACATCATATGATGGAACCAATACAGCATCAATTACATGTACCACACCATTACCTGCTTCAAGATCAGCAAGAATTACTTCTGCATCATTTATAAATACAGATCCATTGGTGATGGTAACCACTACATCTTCACCAAGCAGGGTTGTAATTTCCTGTCCGTCAACCAGATCAGTTGAAAGGGCATAAGCTCCAACCACATGATACAATAAAATATCGGTAAGTAAACCGGTTGGGTCATCAAGCAAGTCATCAAGAAGTCCTGCGGGAAGTGCATCGAAAGCATCGTCGGTGGGAGCAAAAACGGTAAACGGACCTTCTCCCTGCAATGTTTCAACCAAACCGGCTTCGGTAACAGCAGTAGCTAAGGTAGTATGAATATCACTACCTGTAATAATATCAACTACAGTAGCAGGCTCTTCTTCATAAACCGGAAGGGGTATCAAATCACCACCTGTAGCAGTAGCTGCATAAAGTCCGAAAGCAGGACCATCACTGTTATTGGCAGGGTTAAGAAATCCGCTGGCTAACACAGTTATTGCAGCACCTTCCAGGTCGAGGGTTGCAAGTGGCGCCTGGTAAGCGGCCACGGTTGTTGTTCCGGTTTCGTCGCGTACTTCAATTATATAATCTAACGTTTCAAGTTCAAGATATCCTGCAATATTGCTGTATGTCAGATCGTCAACAATCAGACCTGCGCCAACACCCGTTTCATAAACATCAACTGTTGGGGCATCGGTAGCGCCGTGCACAACCAGAACATCTGTGTTTCCTGGCTGAGATGCGGTTTCACGACCAACTGGATAAACTTCTACATCGAATGTGGGTGAAGGAGAGTAACCGGATGTACTGGTAATGCCCTCGGCAACAGCAATATAGGTTAAATTTTCAGTCAGTACCACTTGTTTTATACTAAAAGACTCGGTCCAACTGGTGCTATTTGGTTGAGCAATGCCAATATTAATAAGTACACCGGCAGGTGCATCTATAAATGGTGTAGCTGTTCTGAAAGCAAAGTTCTCGAGCAGCTTGGTTTCGTTCAACCATACATCAACTTCTGATGCGGATGCATCAGCAGAGTTATGAATGATTTGAATTCTGGCAGTTTGTGCATTAGCAGATCCTATAAAGGATAAGAACGCGAAAACTGCAAAAGCTAAAATTAGGTTTGTTTTTCTCATACAATTAATAATTTAAATGAATAATATTTGGTTTGTGAGTATTGTTTAAAACAGTTTTTGATAATTAATGTTTAATGAGATATTAAATATATTAAACAATATTCATTTTTTAATTTTATCGCATTTTTTTTGAATTTATAAGTATCATGATATCAGTTTTTTATATGTTTAATTATCTAAATTAGAAAAAAAGTTAAAAGATTATATTTAATATAAACACTTTCAAATTTTACCTGGACTTGATTCTTATTTTATTTAAAGTATTGATTTTAAATGATTATTAAACGTGCAAAATTTATTTAAAGATTTTTTCGGAATTTCAGATAACAATCGGTTGATTAACATTTAACCGTTTTGTTTATCGGTATATTATATTGTTTAGACATTTCAAGTTTGCAATACCCTTAGTTATATTTCATTTTTATTTTAATGTAAACAGACTTTTTTTCATTGATTAAATTAGAATCATTCTACATGTATATTTTTTTGAAATGTTAAAAAAAATACCGTAATTGCATACCAAAATCAAAACATATGACCACCCAGAACAGAATCAAAACACTCACACAATTTATTGTGGAAAGACAGGCGGAGTATCCCCAGGCGAAGGGAGCATTAACACGTCTTTTAAATGATATTGCCACAGCTGCTAAAATTGTAAACCGGGAAATAAATGCTGCAGGACTTGTAGATATACTCGGATTTGAAGGAACTGATAACATCCAGGGAGAAGCCCAGAAAAAGCTTGATGTATATGCTAACGAGCGTTTTATCGAAGCCTTAAAAGGTGGAGGAGAATGTTGTGCTATTGCTTCGGAAGAAAATGAGAAAATCATTTCTTTTCAGAATGAATTTTCTGATATGGGGCGGTATGTTGTGGCCATTGACCCACTGGATGGCAGTAGTAACATAGAAGCAAACGTTTCCATTGGTACGGTATTCTCCATATATCGACGTAAGTCAGATGTCGGGCCCGGTACGCTTGAGGATATGCTTCAACCGGGTGTAAATCTGGTCGCAGCCGGATACGTTATATATGGCTCTTCAACCATGCTGGTTTATACTACCGGTAAGGGTGTAAATGGATTTACACTTGATCCGAGTGTAGGTATATTTTGTTTATCACACCCCGAAATGAAATTCCCTGAAACATCAAATATTTATTCTATCAATGAGGGGAATTACATTTATTTTCCGGAGGGCGTAAAAAAATATATCAAATATTGCCAGGAAGATGATGCAAAAACCCTCAGGCCTTACACATCAAGGTACATTGGTTCTATGGTGTCTGATTTCCACAGAAACCTGATCAAGGGTGGTATCTTTATTTATCCGGGCATAACAAAACAACCCAAAGGAAAACTTCGGTTGCTTTATGAGTGTTGTCCGGTAGCTTTTATTGCAGAACAGGCAGGTGGAAAAGCTTCAGACGGCTTCAAAAGGATCATGGAAATTCAACCCAAAACATTGCATCAGCGTGCGCCATTATTTATTGGTCCAAAAACAATGGTTGAAAAAGCTGAGGAATTCATGAAAAAATATTCACCTGAAATGAATTCTGCAAAGAAATAGGGAATCATTGATCTTACATGTATTCAGACATAGTTTTTTTACTCCATTTCCCTCTATTTAACTGCCTTGCAAATTACCTGCTGATTTGCCATTGAGCTTACGTTTGAATATCTTTGCCTGTTTTTTCAGCAAGTAGGAGTACAAATTGAAAACCGCAGAATTTTTACAAAGATACAAGCAAACCCCCGTTGTTACTGATGTAAGTGAACACCTCAAGTCGGGAATCATTGATCCTGTCAGGCTAACAGGCATGGCCGGATCATCGGCTGCTGTGGTAGCTTCAGCTGTTTACAGATCGGTACCCATGCCTTTTGTAGTCATTCTCTCATCGCGCGAGGAAGCAGCCTACTTTTTTAATGACCTGGAAAACCTGCTGGAAGAAAGAGATCTTTCCTATGAAAAGAGAAACATATTTCTGTTTCCGTCTTCCTATAAAAAGCCATATGAAACTACCGATATAGATAATGCCAATGTACTTTTACGTTCAGAAGTGATCAACAGGCTTTCCTCCGAAACCCGGAAATTTATTGTTGTAACTTATCCTGATGCGTTAACTGAAAAGGTGGTATCGCGCAAAGCTCTTAAAAAAAATACTTTAACGTTACATGAGGGAGAATCTACATCGGTAGATTTTATTCTGGAGTTGCTTCTTGAATATGGTTTTTATCGTGTAGACTTTGTGGTGGAGCCGGGACAGTTTTCATTGCGGGGAGGTATTATTGATATATTTTCATATTCCAATGATATTCCTTTTCGAATTGAGATCATGGGCGACCAGGTGGAAAGTCTCAGAACATTTGATCCTGAAAATCAGATATCGGTAGAGAAGCTGAAAAAGATCACCATTTTACCTGATATTAGTCAAATGGCTGAAAAATATGAAAAAGAAGATTTTTTTTCTATTTTGCCGGTTCATACTGTTTTCTGGAATGATGATACCCTCTTTGCAAAAGAAAGAATTGATAGTGCCTTTAAAATTGCGGAAGAGATATTTGCCGACTTCCGCTCAGGGATAAAACACAGTAAGCCTGATGAAATGTTCCTTAATGGTACTACCTTCCTGGAAAAGCTTAAAGAATTCCGGTTGATTGAATTTCGCCGGCATATGCTGGCAGGCGAAGAAAGTCAGGAGTTCCGGTTTAACTTTTCTCCACAGCCTTCCTTCAATAAAAATTTTGAACTTCTAATCAAAAACCTGGTGGAAAAAACCATCAAAGGTTTTACGAATCTTATTCTTTCCGATAATCCACGACAGATCAACCGCATCTATTCTATTTTTGAAATAGTTGCTGAAGAAAAAAAGCAGGATGGATATTTTAAGCATGATAATTTGGCCATATCCATTCATGAAGGATTTGTTGACCTACAGGAGAAGATCACCTGTTATACTGATCATCAGATCTTTGAACGGTATCATCGGTTCCGTATACGTGATAAATTTCCGGGTAAGAAAGCCATTACTTTAAAGGAACTTAACAATCTGCAACCCGGAGATTATATTACCCATATTGATCATGGAGTGGGCATTTACAGTGGCCTGGAAAAAATTGAAGTAAACGGAAAACTTCAGGAGGCCATTCGACTGATCTATAAGGGGAATGACATTCTTTATATAAGCATACACTCACTTCACCGTATTGCAAAATACTCAGGAAAAGAAGGTACACAGCCGGTTTTGAATCGTTTGGGATCGCCTGCATGGAGCAATATCAAAAAGAAAACCAAAAGCCGTGTTAAAGATATTGCCAAAGATCTTATAAAGTTGTATGCTGAACGTAAAGCCAGGCAAGGTTTTGCCTTTTCACCGGATACATATCTTCAGAACGAACTGGAAGCATCATTTATTTATGAAGATACTCCTGATCAGGTTAAGGCAACGGCCAGCGTTAAAGAGGATATGGAAAAACCTTATCCGATGGATCGCTTGATTTGCGGTGACGTGGGTTTTGGAAAAACCGAAGTAGCTATAAGAGCAGCTTTCAAAGCCGTAAGCGATAGCAAGCAGGTGGCAGTGCTTGTGCCTACTACAATCCTTGCGCTGCAGCATTACCATACCTTTACAGACAGATTGAAAGATCTTCCCTGTAATATTGATTATATAAACCGGTTCAGAACCACAAAACAGAAAAAGGATATCATAAAAAGAACCAAAGACGGGCAAATAGATATACTTATTGGCACCCACAGGTTGGTTAGCGGCGATATACAATTTAAGGATCTGGGCTTGCTTATTATTGATGAAGAACAGAAATTCGGGGTATCTACAAAAGAAAAACTGAAAAAATTTAAGGTGAATGTAGATAATTTAACCCTTACAGCAACGCCTATACCCCGGACTTTGCAATTTTCACTGATGAAAGCGCGTGACATGTCGCTGATCAATACTCCGCCACAGAACCGTTATCCCATTGTTACTGAGTTACATGTATTCAATGAGGAGTTTATCCGCGATGCTATCATGTATGAAGTTTCGCGCGGAGGCCAGGTATTTTTTATCCATAATCGTGTGCAGAATATTGAAGATGTGGCCGCAATGATAAAACGATTATTACCTGATCTGCGCGTTGCTATTGGCCACGGACAGATGCCCGGTGCCAAACTGGAAGAAGTTATGGTAGAATTTATTGATGGCTATAATGATGTGCTTGTGGCTACTTCAATTGTGGAATCGGGGCTTGATATCCCCAATGCCAATACCATTATTATCAACAACCCGCATCACTTCGGATTATCTGATCTGCACCAGATGCGGGGCAGGGTAGGGCGTAGCAATAAAAAAGCATTCTGTTATCTGATCACCCCGCCATTGTCAACCCTTACCGAAGAAGCACGCAAGCGCCTGAAAGCAATTGAAGAATTCTCTGATCTGGGCAGTGGTTTTAATATTGCCATGCGCGATCTTGATATCAGGGGCGCAGGAAACCTGCTTGGAGCAGAGCAAAGCGGGTTTATTTCTGAAATCGGGTTTGAAATGTATCATAAGATATTGGATGAAGCCATGCTCGAATTAAAAGAAACAGAATTCAAAGAGCATTTTGCCGGTGATGAGAAAGCCGATCGTTATTTTGTAAATGAATGTGTACTGGAGACCGATCTGCAACTGCTCATTCCTACTGATTATGTTGAAAACACAACTGAGAGATTAAGTCTTTACAAAGAACTGGATAACCTGAACAGCGAAGAACAACTTGAGCGGTTTGCAGAGCAAATGCTCGATCGTTTCGGACCCATTCCATCCGAGACGCAGGGATTGTTTATGGCAATAAGACTCCGTTGGCTGGCTGCCAGGTTAGGGTTTGAAAAGGTGATTCTCAAAGCCGGGATGTTTATCGGTTATTTCCTTTCCAACCAGGAATCAGAATATTATTCAACAGAAACATTTGGTAAAATCCTCAGTTTCGTGCAGTACCACCCTCGTCAATGCCAGATCAAAGAAGTAAATGACAAACTCAGCCTGTCTGTAAAACAAGTCACTGAAATTCAGGAAGCATACGAGTTTCTATTGAAAATGGGGGAATGAAGGATGAAGACCGGAGACCGGAGACCGAAGACCGGAGACTGAAGACCCAGGCCCTAAACCTCTAAACCTATAAACCTCTAAACATCTAAACCAACCAAGCCTACTCCTTAATCAACTCACTAATATCCAGCATAATTTTTCGTGCCAGATTATCTGACATTACTTCACTGTCGCTCTCGGCATAGATGCGGATAATGGGTTCGGTATTGGATTTGCGCAGGTGCACCCATTCTTTGTCAAAATAGATCTTTACGCCATCGGTTTTGTCAATTCTTTGTTTGTTGTAATGGCTGGCAATTTTATTCAAAATAATACCCAGATCAATTCCATCTGACAATTCAATTTTATGCTTGGAGATATAATATTCGGGAAGATCTTTTTTTAGCGATACCACCGATTTTCTCGATTTTGCAAGATGGGTAAGGAACAGGGCAATTCCTGTAAGAGCATCTCTGCCATAATGTACAGGCGGATAAATAACTCCGCCGTTTCCTTCTCCGCCAATAACCGCATTAACTTCCTTCATCTTTTGTACTACATTGATCTCACCCACTGCCGATGCGTAATATTTGCCGCCATGTTTCTCCGTAATATCTTTTAAAGCCTGGGTGGATGAAAGATTGCTTACAGTATTTCCTGCGGTTTGCGACAATACAAAATCAGCCACTGATACCAGCGTATATTCTTCTCCAAACATCTCACCATCATTTCGCACAATGGCCAGCCGGTCGGCATCGGGATCCAGGGCAAAACCCACATGTGCATTTACTTTCTGAACTTCTTCCGAAAGGATACTCAAATGCTCCGGCAGTGGCTCTGGATTATGTGGAAACTGACCATTGGGCTCGCAAAACAACTCTGTAATCTTTTTTACTCCCAATGCTTCCAGCAGCATAGGTACTGCTATGCCACCCACAGAATTAACTGCATCAACAACTACATGAAAATCTGCTGCAGCAATGGCATCTGTATCAACCAGCTCAAGAGCAAGTACTTTTTCAATATGCATCTCAATGGCAGCTTCCTCCTTGGCATAAGTTCCCAGCTTTTCAACCGGAACAAATCCTGTAAACGCACTTTGTGTATATTTCATCATCTCCTGTGCCTCTTCCTGGTTAAGGAATTCCCCTTTGTCATTCAGAAGTTTTAAAGCATTCCAGTTTTTGGGGTTATGGCTTGCGGTGATTATAATACCACCCTTACAATCATACTCCCTGACGCCTATTCCAACTGTAGGTGTGGGCACCAAACCCACGTCTATTATGTCAATACCCATAAACTGCAATGATGCCGTAACCATTTTGTTTACAACCGGTCCTGAAATGCGGGCATCACGGCCGACGACAACTTGTAATCTTTCTTCGGGAAATTTATTTTTTAACCAGCTAGCGTAAGCACAAGTGAACTTTGTAATATCAACAGGGGTAAGACTTTCTCCGGTTTTACCGCCCAGTGTGCCCCTGATACCGGAAATAGATGTGATAAGCGTCATAAAATTAAGATTGATTTATTAAGATTGGCAAAGATACGGTTTTAATATGCTTGTTATAATAATGTTATTTGCAGAAATTGACATTCTAAAATGATAATTATTAAAAACTACTGTTTAACAGGAACATATGAAGCATTCCTGGGCACTGGAAAGGTTAGATTTTAATACTGACTTTCATATGGTACAGGTTATTGGCTTATTTGCTGCTCAAAATTTTCCTGGTGGACCAAAATTGTTTTTGACTATATTTTCAAAAATTGAAAATGTGATATTTGACTTAGATTCTATTTTCTCTTATTTACATGAAATACAAATATCTTTTTCAACTTTCTATGATTATTATTTAGAATAATTATAAATTAGATATTTTTATACTATATAATTGATTTAATTGTATTTTATTTTTATATTTAACAGATTATATTATTATTTAAAAGAAAGATTTTTTACTTTGATCCACCGGTATAACGGAATCTTTTTTGTTTGGCATGCCTCCCCGCCAAAATAGCTGAAATTGCGCCTTTAAATCTTTTTGCTTTTTACCCTTTATAAAGTCAATGTAAAGCCAGGGGAATTGTTGTATGCCCCCGGGAGATGATGTAAGTATTTTTGACGCCTTTAAAAGTAGGCATTATAAGATTTGTAAATCGCATCTTCCACTTTACTAAACTTGTTTGGATTTTACTATTGAATTAAACAGAATATAATTATTGAAACTTTTAAAGGATATTTAATGGGAAAACCCCGAAATATTTAGATAGTAACCACAAAACCTTACCATTATGAAAACACTTTTTACTTTTCTATTACTATTCATTCTTTCAATCGGATGGATTAGTGCTCAGCCATCTATGCAAAATAGTCTAACTGATAAACCTATTCAAATACCGGATGGCAATACCTCCTTAAAACCTGGTCTTACTTCGGGAGTTGATTATGATACCCGCGGTAACAATTCTTCTAATTATGATAAAATTGTGATCTTTTCTGAAGATTTTACAGGCATAGAACCTGGAGAAATTCCTGTTGGCTGGATGCGCACCCATGTAAACTGGGCTGTTTCAAATACAAATTTTGCTAATGGTGAAGTTCCGGAAATGATGTTTTTCTATGATCCTTCATCTATTGATATATTCAAGCTTACGACACCTGTAATCGATGCAAGCGGATTAAGTAATATTTCTCTATCCTTTAATCAATTGATTAATCATTTTTCCGGAACTTATTCTCTAAAGATACAGACATCTCCTGACGGAGCTACCTGGACTACACGATGGGAGCACATTGCAAAATCAGATGAAACCGCTACTAAGGAGCGTGGTGAAAAAAATCCTGATGCAACCAAAGAAGAGATATTTGTTGACCTGTCCATGCTCGATGGGCAAACCTATTACCTGGCCTTTGTCTTTGATGGTAATTCTTATAATATTAATGACTGGAGAATCGATGACATATTGGTAAGTGGTATATATACACCACAGATTAATGTCGATCCCGGAAGTTTTTTAGTTACCCTGAAACCCGGCAATTCGTCTTCCCGTAATCTTTCTATTCAAAATTCAGGTGAAGCAGGCAGTATCCTTGATGTAAAATTAGTCATAGCCGGAGAAAGTGCTTCGGTATTATATGTAAATGCAATATTGAATGGGGATAGTGATTTTAAAACTGCTATGCAAAGTCTGTCAAATATTTATTTGTTTGATGAATTTAATGCAAATACAGGAACACCTGAACTTGACTTAATGTTAAACTATGATATCGTTTTGGTTTCTTCAGACTATAGTTTTTACGATCCGGTTTTACTGGGTAACCGGCTTGCACAATATGTGGATGAAGGCGGCATGCTATGTATAATGCAGGCTACCTTGTCATCAGGACCATGGGCACTGGCCGGTAATATTATAACTCCGGCATACTTACCCCTTACCGTAACTAATTATTCAATTGCCAACACAGCAATTTCAAGTTTTGCAGATCATCCGATAACCGATGGTTTGGTATCAATTAATACCTTTCTTTATAGCCATTCAGGAGTGCAGGGTGAAGGAGTGTCACTGGGGAATTATGACACTGGTTATCCATTTGCTGCTTATAATCCGAATAAGGCTGTTGTTGCATTAAACATATTACCGAAAAATGATTTCTGGGGTGGTGATCTGATGCAGTTGATGGAAAATACTATTAACTGGTTGTTGGAAGAATCCGGTGAGGATATCTGGCTATCTGTCGATATAAATGAAGCCTTTATTGATGCCGATGAATCGCAAAACATCATTATAACTTTTGATGCAACAGATTTATCAGAAGGGGTTTATGAATCCAGTATTTTTATTCTATCCAATGATCCTGCAAATCCTTTGATTGCAGTGCCGGCAACCATGGCAGTAGTGCAGACATATACCCTCACCCTACTGGTTAACCCTGAAGATGCGGGTATTGTGGAGGGAGCGGGTGAATATGCAGAAGGAGAAGTTGTAAATATTTCAGCCACCGCCCATGAAGGGTTCACTTTTGTCAATTGGACCGACCAAGAGAACAATCACGTTACCGACGAATCCAGTTTTCAGCATACTATGGCTACTACGGATGTAATACTGCATGCTAATTTTGATGTAATAGGGGCAACAGAAGATATAGAGCTCACGGATGTTAAGATTTTTCCCAATCCCGCAAATAACAATGTTTTTATCCGGTCAGGTGATATGATCCTGGATGTGTGGATTTCTGATGTTACGGGAAAGCAAGTTTATTCTGAAGTGATTAATAATACAGAGGCTAAGGTTTCTGTTGAAAATCTGCAATCCGGAATTTACATTGTAGGCATATATACACAGCAAGGTATAACCGTTAAAAAACTTCAGATCGTAAGATAAATCCGGTTGTGTATTTTTTCGGGAAGGCTGTCTCTTTATCGAGAGATGGCCTTTCTTGCTTTCAAATCCTGCATCATGATAAATAAAATAATAAATAGCCTAAGTCTAACATAAAAGGAATTAAATTACAATGCCTGAAAAAATTTATTTCAAAACAAATACATCCTTTTGTCCCGTTTTAGCAAAATGGTTTTATTTTTGCATAATAAGCATATAATCTGGCAACATTTATTTT
>JBHEOF010000073.1:0-12122 GCA_046261715.1 Bacteroidales bacterium | reverse complement strand
ATATTTATATAATGTACCGGTTGCATCGCAAAGACCCGAGTTTTCACTCCTGAGCCAGGGTGGCGGTTATGGTTTTATGACATTTGACAACATGGAAAATACAGGAACCGGTGAAAACAAAGGTATTGAACTTACATTAGAAAAATTCCTGCACAAAGGATTCTATTACCTGGTTACTGCTTCCATATTCGATGCCGGATACAGAGGATACGACGGAATATGGCGCAACTCAGCTTTTAATAACAATTTTGTTTTTAATGCCCTTTCGGGTTATGAATGGCAGATAGGGGAAAAATCACTTCTGTCAGTGGATATTAAAATGGTGTATGCCGGTGGCAGCCGTTACCTCCCTATTGATGCAGAAAGTTCAATGGAAGAAGACGGAGTGCGGCATTTCTGGGATCGTGCCTATGAAGAAAGATTTCCGGATTATTTCAGATTGAACGGAAGGATAACTTTCCGGCTCAATGGCCGGTCTGTTAACCAGGAATGGGCAGTAGACCTGCAAAACATCACCAATCACCAGAATGTTTTCATCCAGAACTGGAACAACGAAACCAAAGAAATAAGCACATCTTACCAGATGGGGTTTATGCCTATGATGACTTACAGGATTTATTTCTGATACACAAGATTATTCTGATTTCCTGAGTTTTTCATCAATCTCTCTCAGGCTTTGAACATCACAATAGTCTTTGGGTCTTCCTGCTTTTAACTTTGATTCAATAAGGTCGGCATTATTTCCTGGTCACTCATTGGGGTAAATATGAAAGTTATTATCAGTTTCAGGTTTTTTGGGTGGGTAGAGATTCAGATAAAACTCTGACATCTCTAAAAATAAAGTCAGCCGGTCAGCCGGTTTCCATTTAAGGGTATGTAACAGGCTTTCTTCTTTAGACTGTTCTTTTGCATTGTATGTTATTTGTATTTTGTTCATTACCAACATTTTAAAATCCGATTACTAAAGTTAAGAAATTTGGCAAATATCATCTCTAAACCCTATCGTTTATTTTCTGATTAGATCTGATCATCCCGTTTGGTAAAACACGTCCGTTATCGTGCATTTTTGTATGTATCCGTACACCCTATCATGAATAATAAGGTTTTCACAAATATTAAATAATTATGATTCAGATATTTATTTACTTTGGCATGATACTTAAGCTTACAAATAGGACAAATTGTTTAATCAAAAATATGGAATACATCAAATTTACCCTGCTGTTTTTTGTGATTCACACAATCACATATTATATCGCCGGAGCTATTAATTACCAATTTTCAAAAAAACTTTACGGCGGAAGAGATCAGCTTTACAAGTCCTTCCTGAGAAATATGTCGGATCCCAAAGAAGCTGGTAGTGTAAACAAAAAAATCATCCCCGTTCAACTTGTCAGGGCCATTCTTATGTCGGTTGTGCTTTACCCGGTCATTGGATTTGTGGGAGATCTTTCCTTTGGACTGCGGTTCCTTTTTATGGGTGGACTGATGTTTGTTTATGCCGATTTCTGCAGTGCCATCCCTTTCTCCAACACCCTGGAAGGTTTGGTTTATATGAAACCTGAATTTGTAAAACCCAAAGTTTTCCGGACCATTCAGATGGAAGCGATCATTTACAGTGTAATCTTTGGTCTGACGGCGAGCTGGTTATTATTTTGAGTTGAATCAACTTAGAAATCAAAGAAAAATCATTATTTTTTAAGAAAATGAATCCGATTAACGTGTCAGAATTCTACTCAAAACAAAAAATCTGGGAGGAGATTATCCGGTTTTTTCCTGAAAATAATCGTATTGGTAATGATTGCAGTCCCTCTGAAACTATTTTGGCATGGGAAAATGGCTATATACATCTGGATCAATACAAAAATCCGAAAGCCCCGGCAAAAATAATTATGCTACATGGTGTGGGTGGAAATGGACGGATTCTTTCTTTTATGGCAGTACCTCTATTCAAAAAAGGATTTGAAGTTATGTGTCCCGATTTACCAGGCTATGGATTTACGTCAACATCGTCCAGGAACATTACTTTTCAGGGTTGGATAGATGCAGTAAATCACCTTATTGAAACAGAAACAGACGATGATAAACGGCCTGTTTTTCTTTTTGGATTTAGTCTTGGGGGCACACTTGCCTATCATGTAGCTGCGCAAAACAAAGGTATTAAAGGAATTATCGCGACATGTTTGTTGGATCAACGTTTTCGTAAAGTGAGAGACTTTTCGGCCATAAACAAAACCATGAGTCGCTGGGGCCCTTTGTTTCTTAAAGCTTTCAACACCATTTCTCCGAGTCTTATGTTACCAATGAAATTGGTTGCCAATACAGGCGGTATTGTGAATAATCCTGATTTATTAAAAATCCTTCTTCAAGACAAAACATCATCAGGTGTAAGTGTTCCCATCAGATTTTTGCACAGTATTATAAATGCAAAACCTGATTTGGAGCCTGAGAATTTTCAACATTGCCCGATAGCACTGTTTCACCCTGAAAAAGATAAGTGGACACCCGTTGAATTGAGTAAGATGTTCTTTGATCGTATAAAAGGTAACAAAGAGCTAAAGATCCTTGAAAATGCCGGACATTTCCCGCTTGAAAAACCCGGGATTTTACAACTTGAAAAATATACAGAAGATTTTATAAAAAAATATCTTTAACATTAAAAAGCAGATTATGAAAACTCTGATAATCATAATTATTCTCATCGTTGCAGGCTTGTTGGCCGTTTACTCATGGCTGGGTGGTTTCAAAAAAGTTCAGTTCTCCATTCAGGAAGCCGGAGGAGAAGTGCTCGTTTATGAGTCTCACATCGGAGAATATAAAAATGTGGGAAAAGTAATTGACAAAATGTACTACTCTCTGCTGAATGAAGAAAAAGTGGAATGTTTCAGGGGTTTTGGTATCTATTACGACAACCCGCAGAAAGTTGAAAAGGAAAAACTACGCTCCGATGTAGGCAACATCCTGGAAAATCCCACACCAGAAGTCCTGGCCCAACTTAGTCCCAATTACAATATCAGAACACTTAAAAAACAGCAGTACCTGGTTGCCGAATTTCCCTACAGAAACCAGATGTCGATCATAATAGGAATAATGAGAGTTTATCCGGCCCTGAACCGCTGCATCAGGGAGAATAATTTCAGTGAAGAAGGTTTTGTAATGGAGATATATGATGTGCCGGGAAAAAAGATCATTTACAGGAAAGAAATTTAACAACCTGTTTATTCCAATATAACTTACATAAACATTTTAAAAAGGCGATATTGTTACTTAAATATCAGGCAATTAAGCTTATTGAGACCAATTAACCAAATAATGAGACATGATTTTCGACCCCTATCACTAATTTTGCAGCGAATCAAATTAACTAAAAAATGAAATGAGCCATGAGAATTTTTTTATCAATAGTTCTTTTACTCCACGGAGCAATACACCTTTTAGGTTTTGTAAAAGGCTTTGACCTGGCACAGATTCAGAACCTGCATTCCAATATATCAAAAACTTCGGCCATTGTTTGGCTAATAACGTTTTTGCTTATGGGGTTTTCTGCCACAATGTTGCTGCTGAATAGAAATATCTGGATGTATCTGGCCGGAACGGGCATTTTATTATCAACCATTCTGATTATCCAGAACTGGAGCGATGCCAGATTTGGAATGATACCCAACATTATCATTGCCTTAGCATTGATTGTGTCTTTTTCAGGTTGTGCATTTAATAAAAAAATTGCCGGAGAAACAAATTCCATCCTGGATGCAGCAGGCAATCCCGCAAAAGAAGTTAAAACAAAAGAAGATCTGGACAAATTGCCGTTAGCTGTGCAAAACTGGCTTAAAAATTCCGGTGCTGCAGACAAGCCCATACCACAAACAGTATGGCTTACACAAAATTTCAATATGAAACTCAAACCGGATCAGGAAAAATGGCATGAAGCTACCGCAGAGCAATACTTTACCACTGAAAATCCGGCTTTTATCTGGACTGTAAAACTCAACATGTCACCTGTTATACAAATACGTGGCCGCGACAAGTTTATGAATGGCAAAGGAGAAATGCAAATGAAGATGAACTCCATCATCAACCTGGGAAAAGAAACCGGTGAAAAAATGGACGAAGGAACCCTCCAGCGCTATCTTGGAGAAATTGTATGGTTCCCATCTGCAGCAGTCAGCCCTTTTATCAGTTGGGAGAAAATAGATACTCTGACCGCCAAAGCTACCATGAGTTACAAGGGAACCACGGGCTCCGGAATATTTTACTTTAATGAGAATGGTGACGTCATAAAATACAGCGCTTTACGCTACATGGGCAATGATCCCGAAGCCAAACGCTATGAATGGGTTATTAAAGTTGATGAATATGCTGAGTTCGAAGGTATCAGAATACCATCAAAATGCAGTGCCACATGGAAATTAGATGAGGGAGACTGGACCTGGTGTATCCTGGAAGTTACAGATTTGGCTTACAATAAATATCAAAAATAAATCTTTTAAGATGAACCGTTACTCTACAATTATTTTGATACTCTCAGCACTAGTTATAGTTTCATGTAATGGAAGGATTTCCGGGGGAAAAATATTACTAATTGAAAGCAACACCGAGAAAGGGTTTAACTATCCATACTATTTATTTATTCCTGATAACACTGCTCTTAACAAAGAATTGACTCTGATTACAGAACCCAATAATTCCGGTTTTTTAAGTGATGACCTGGATAAACATCTTGAGAAAGCCCAAAGGATAGCCACTATGGAATTTTATGCAGGGAACTATGTGGCAAGAAATCTACAGATTCCACTGCTTGTTCCTATATTTCCCCGTAGCGAAAGCCATAGACATACGTATACCCATTCTCTTGACCGGGATGTAATGCTGGAAAAGAATACTAATCTTGAACGTCTTGACCTTCAATTGCTCGCCATGGTTGAGGATGCCAGAGAAAGACTTAATGAAATGGGGTACAAAACTGATGAGCAATTTTTCATAACCGGATTTTCTGCTTCAGGAACTTTTGCCAACCGGTTTGCAGCCCTGCACCCCGGGAAGGTTAAAGCTGTGGCAGCAGGAGGAATCAATGGCTTGCTGTTCCTGCCCCTTGAAGAAATCAATGGTATAAAGTTGAATTATCCTGTTGGAACCGGTGATTTTCATGAACTTTTTAGCAAACCTTTCAATGCTAAAACATTTAAAGAAACTCCCCAGTTTCTTTTTATGGGTGCCCTGGATGACAACGATGCCATACCCTTTGATGATGCATTCGACCCACCGGAAAGAGAAGTGATATACCAGACCCTGGGCCGGGAAATGCAACCCCTGCGTTGGAAAAACTGCCAGAAAATATATAATACCCAAGGAGTCAACGCACAATTCAGGACCTATGAAAATATCGGGCATGAACAACCCGACGAGATAAAAGATGATATCCTGGAATTTTTCAAAACATTAAAATCATGAACAAGCACATTTTTTTTGATAATCTTACAGCATCAGTAGGTGCTTTGATTGCAGGCAAAAAGAAGTTTTTTGCGAAAAGCATTCAAAGCCCTGCATGGGAAGAGCTGGTAGCCGGCATTAATCTTACTATCCCTTCAATTGAAGGTGAGGGAATATTTGAAGTAAATGCGGAAACGTTGGCAGGCGGTCTTGACCCGGCTTTCCGTGTAGCACAATGGAAGGGAAACGAGTATCCAACGATTATCTACCATCATGGTAACAATGAGCGTCCTTTCGATTTTAAAAAAACTGCCAAAAACACTTTCTATAATATCTTCATAAATAGTCAGGAAAACTTGGAAGCCAACTTAATAGTTGTCAGAGCACCCTTCCACAACTGCCCGCTTAAGCATTACCAGGAGAAGATGTTAGAACTTAGCAATTTTACCTCTATGATTGCCACATCGGTTAAACTAAACGAGGAAATTATTCAACAGGTAAAAAAAGTATCATCAAAACCCATTATAACATCAGGGATCAGTCTCGGCGGATGGGTAACCAACCTGCACAGGGGAATTTACAATACATCCACAGCATATGCACCAATCATGGCAGGTACGTTTCCGGGAGAATTGTTCCTGAAAAGTAAATACCGGAAAATGACTTCGGAATTGGCTTTGAATAACCCGGAAAAGATCAGGAAGGTGCTGAACTTCAACAATGATTTCGAAAAACAAAGAACTCCTGATGTTTTCCCCCTTCTTGCGAGATACGACCAGTTTGTTGAATATAATGTTCAGAAAGAGAGCTACAACGAATCCTCTATAAAAACAATTGAAAACGGGCATGTTACGGGTGCTTTAAATTCAAAAGAGTTGAGGAAGCATTTATTGCTTGTTCTGGAAACCATTGGTTAATAACACAAATTTATATTTGCACTATTCAGCCTTCAGACTATCCACAGGATTCATGCGAGAAGCAGACCATGCCTGTGAAAAAGCAGCTGCTGTTCCAACAATTGCCGCCAGCAAACCGGCAAGCAGAAACAAATACCAGTGTTCAATAATATTGATGCGATAGGCAAAATTTTCCATCCACCGGGTCACCACATAGGCTGCCAAAGGCCATGCAATTAAATTTCCAATAATGATCCATCGCCACAGGTCACGAAACAATAGCCCCAGGATTTGGGTTATTGATGCTCCCAGAGTTTTGCGTATGCCAATTTCTTTGATCCTTTTATTGATGCTGAAAGAAGTAAGGGCATACAATCCCATAAAGGAAATAATAATTGCAATAATTGCAGCCAATCCGGTGAGTTTGTTTAAATGTTCTTCGTGGCTGTACATTTGGGCGAATTTATCATCAACAAAAAAGTATTCGAAAGTATAGTTTGGATCGGCATTTTCAAAAATCTCTTTTATCCATAACATAGTTTGTGCTTTATCCTGAGGCATCATTCTGATGCTTATACGGCTGATATACGGATCATGCATCGTAAAAGCCAGTGGATCAATGTCATTATGCATCGACTGAAAATGAAAATCAGCCACAACTCCTATAATCCTGCCTGTATGCTCCCATATGACCATCTCTTTACCAATAGGATCCGTTAAACCCATCAATCTGGCAGTCGACTGGTTTATAATAATGGCATCCTGATCCGTTCCCATTGCAGGATCAAAGTCACGACCCCCGACAATTTGTATTCCAAAGGTTTCTAAATAATCATGTTGGATACGATTCTCATAAACCATAATAGAGGCATCCGGATGATCTGTGGTTCTGCGGAAATTTTGCAAACTCATGTTTTCTCCGGGTAAATCCTGTGAAGCTGTTACATTAATGATAGATGGGTTTTGCTCCAACTCTGCCTTAAGAACAGGGTATGCATTTCGTATAGCCTGAGTGATGCCACGAATAGAAACTACATTTTCCCGCGCAAAGCCCAAATCTTTGTGGCGCATGAAATTTACCTGGCGATTGAGCAAAAACACAGTAGTAATAAGAAATATGGAAATTGTAAACTGAAATATAACAAGCACTTTACGTATAAACCGGGTAGCAAAGGAGCTTTTCATCATCCCTTTTAATACCACAATGGGCCTAAAACCTGACAAGTACAATGCAGGATATATACCGGCAACAATTCCTGTAACCAATACCAGAAGAATAACACCGGCAAGCATTATCGGGTTGTACCAATATTCAAGCCTGAAATTTACATCCAGTAATGAAGAAAAACTACTAATAAATAACTCATTAAGCATCAGGGAAATAAAAAATGCGAGAAGTGAAACCAAAACTGATTCTCCGATAAACTGAAAAACAAGATCTTTGCGCAAAGCTCCCATTACCTTGCGCATCCCTATTTCACGCATTCGCTTCTCCGATTGGGCTGTAACCAGGTTAATAAAATTAAATACAGCAATAAGAATTACAGCAAGCGCTAAAAAAGAAAAAATATACACGTTTCGGATATCACCCGTTTCGGCTGAATCAAAACCAAAGTCTGAGTGAAGATATATTCGTGATAGAGGTTGAATACCATGGCTTCCCGTAATACCATACTGCGTAAATCTCTGTTGGAAATAATGATCAGCCACAGTGCAAACTTTCTCTTCAAAGAACTGCTCGTCAGCTCCGTCTCTTTTCAATAAATAGGTCGGAAAAGTAATACCGCTCCGTTCAACAATGTTGTAATCAGGGCGCTCCAGTGAATGGAATGCAGCCAGCATATCAAATTGCAAATGTGAATTGGCCGGCGGATCATGCATAACTGCTGTAATCCGGTAGTCAAGCCCCCGGATTCTAATGGTTTTATTTATGGGATTGGATTCTCCAAAATATTTTCGGGCTGTGGATTGGGTTATTACAACGCTAAACGGATCACTCAATGCCATCATTGGATTGCCCTGCCGAAGCTGAAAACTGAAAATACTGAAAAAAGTTGAATCAACCCACAGTACCTGTTCGGTTGTGAATCGAATATCATCAGCAATTACCTCGCTGATTCCCCAGTTATACACTCTGCAAATAGATTCTACTTCCGGAACCTCATCAACGATATGTGTAGCTATTTCACCACTTGTAAAAGCAGCTGAAAGGGTTTTCTGATCAGCCATAGTACCTTGAATAGTTATACGGTATATGCCGTCAGATTTTTCGTGAAAATTATCATAACTAAGTTGATGGTATACAAAGATCAATAACAATACTGATACAGAAAACCCCAATGCTAATCCGAGAATATTTACCAGGGTGTACGTTCTGTTTTTCAGCAATATGCGCCAGGCAATCTTAAAATAGTTAAAGTTCATATGAAGTAAGAATAATTTGATTCCCTGATTTGTTTATCAAAACACGAACCATTAGAACTATTATCCTGATAGGCAAAGACATAGAAAAAAGGATTCACTATTTATTCTAACCAAACTGTACGATAATGTACGTATTCAAGATTATGACCAAACCCATCTGAAATAAAAGACAATATAACAACTATCATTTTTATAAAATACCTATATCCATTTCAAATATGTAATGCAAATATACAAATGGCGAATAAATTTGATCAGAAGCCGATCAGTTTTAAAATGAAAGATTGAAACTTTCTTAGAAAACTGATTTAAATATACTATTCCGTCCGTTTTCGCACATTTCTTAACAAAACCGAACACTTCCCCGAATCGCTTTGATGGTTTAAAAATAATTATCTTACTGATATTCTTGTATTTAAAAATTCTGGCATAAATTTTACTAAATTCACAACAAAATTCAATAAGTATTAACCAACAAACCTTTAGCCCTATGATTCTTTCCACAACAAACAAAGTACCCGGACGTGAAATTTCAGAAATAGTTGGCCTTGTGCGCGGAAGCACCGTAAGAGCCCGCAATGTGGGGCGCGATATTGTGGCCGGACTGAAAAACATTGTAGGAGGTGAAATTGAAGAATACACCCAATTGCAGGCCGACGCCCGCGAACAGGCTCTTCAGCGCATGATGGATGATGCGCGAAAGCTTAATGCCGATGCCGTAGTAGGAATAAAAATATCAACTGCAATGGTTAGCCGGGGAGCCGCTGAATTATTGTTTTATGGTACCGCAGTAAAACTGAAATAACATGGGAGTTGAATATTATATTATCGGAATATATGCCCTGGCCCTTCTGGGTGCTATTGTGGGCATTATTTACCTTATTTTTCGCAGAATAAAGGTGAAAAAGGGTGAGACTTTTGAAAGAAGGAAAAACTAATTATTTCACTTTATATTTTTGAAAAAATACATGATATCAAACCATGCGGAAATTCACACAAAAACTCAAATCCCGCTTTCAACCATTAAAAACCAAATTAAAGGAAAATTTTACCCCTGATAAAAAAACACTTGCGGGAGCTACCCTGGGAATCTTCGGTGGATTTGCCATTGCAATACTGGCATCCGGTCTGGTTTATGTAAATACACTTGGGTGGCTGCCTGTTCTTATCATGACGGTTTCCATCATGATCATTTCATTTATCAGCGCCTGGCTAACCATTTCATTAATTAGATTACTTGCCAGGATTCATTTCTGGCTTGCTGTGGCATTGATTACCGGGATACCGGGTATGATGTTGTATTTCCATCTTACCACACCGGGTACATTACTGGTTTTTATTACAATAGCTCTTAGCTTTGCATTGGTTGGAGGAGCATTGCAGCAATTCCGGAAAAAATGGACCGGTTTAATAAAACTACACAAAGTCCTGGCAATCGTGAGTCTTATAGTAGGTGTTTCAGGAATTGCCGGAGGTCTGATTTGGCTGTTACATCCTGGCCAGCCGTTTGCGATGCCTGAAAATGCAGCCCTGTCTGTGGAAAACATTCCTCCAATTCTTGATACGAATAATCCCGGAGAGCCCGGACCATTTACCGTAAATTATTTAACCTACGGTAGCGGAGAAGATCAAAGACGAGCTGAGTTTGGCAAAGATGCTGAATTAATTACCGAACCGGTTGATGGTTCAACCTTTTTGGGCTCGTGGACAGGCTTCAGTGGTAAAATGCGCACCCGGTACTTTGGCTTTGATCAGAAAAAGCTTCCGCTTAACGCCAGGATTTGGTATCCTGAAGGTGAAGGTCCCTTCCCCCTTGTGCTGATTGTACATGGCAACCACCTGGCACAAGAGTTTTCTGATCCGGGATACGCCTACCTGGGTGAGTTACTTGCATCAAGAGGATATATCCTGGCATCCGTTGACCAGAATTTTCTGAATGGCTCCTACACCGATTTCCCAAAAGGATTGAATAATGAAAACGATGCACGGGGTTGGTTGTTATTGAAGCATCTGGAAACCTGGCAGCAATGGAACGGACAAAAAGAAAACCCCTTTTATCAGAAAGTTGACATGAATAACATTGCCCTGATTGGTCATTCACGTGGCGGAGAAGCTGTGGCACACGCAGCACTTTTTAACCGTTTGCCCTACTACCCCGATGATGCCAATGAGATCTTTGACTTCAATTTCAATATTCGATCCATTATCGCCATAGCACCGTGCGACGGACAGTTCCAGCCCGGGCGCACCCGCACGCCGCTAAAAGATATCAATTACTTTGTTATTCAGGGATCACATGATGCCGATGTTTCTTCCTACCAGGGAATGCGTCAGTTCAATCGCATCAGCTTTTCCGATGATTTTGACGGGTTTAAAGCAGGTGTTTATATCTGGGGAGCTAATCACGGCCAGTTTAACAGTGTATGGGGCAGAACCGATGGATCCAGCCCACGTATAAATTTTTATAATCTCGGGCAACTGATGCCTGATGAAGATCAGCAAACCATTTCAAAAACTTATATCAGTGCTTTTCTGGATGTTACGCTGCGCAGGGAAAAGGGACTTCGCCGCATGTTTATGGATTATCGCCATGCCCGGCAGTGGCTGCCGGAAACCATCTATATCAGTCAATATGAACAATCCGGCACAAATCATATCAGCACTTTCATGGAAGATCTGAATCTGGGCACCGGCACTCTGAGTCAGAGTACTATATATACCAGTGATCTGAGCATATGGCGCGAACAAACGCTTTCCCTGAACTGGGGTGATTATGATACCCGTGCTTTGTTCCTGGGATGGAATACCACAGAGAACGATACGCTTATGCCGGCATATCATATCAGCTGGCCTGCAG
This sequence comes from Bacteroidales bacterium, assembly GCA_046261715.1. Lineage (GTDB taxonomy): Bacteria > Bacteroidota > Bacteroidia > Bacteroidales > UBA7960 > SKVR01. The sequence continues at coordinate 515 of JBHEOF010000073.1, read as the reverse complement.
AAACAATTACTACCGGAAAACAATCCATACTCACTTTTTCTTTGGCCGAAACTACTGAAAAGGCAAGCCCTCCCGGAAAGAATGATCAGGTAAACAATGAAGAAAAAGATGAAGATGAACAACCTACTGTTGAAGGTGCAGAAAAAGATGAAGGTGAAGAAAAAGATGAAAATGAACAACCAACAGATGAAGGTGAAGAAAAAGATGAAAAGTTCATTGATTTCACCATTCGATTGGCTGACATCAACGGCAGTATCGTGCAATTTCCGTTGAGTAGCTTTGCCCCTGTGCAACCCACACTCAAACGTGAGTTAACTAAACTTTCGTTTATGCAAAATCAGTCCGAATCGGAAACCATCCTCCAGACTTTTACTTTTCCGCTTGAGCAATTTGCTGACGAATATCCTGATTTTGATTTTGAGAACATCAACTGTATCAGCTTCATTTTTGATCTCACTCAGGAGGGGGTAGTGGTGATAAATAATATTGGATTTATGAATTAGTGTCATATAACT
>JBHEOF010000072.1:0-12425 GCA_046261715.1 Bacteroidales bacterium | reverse complement strand
CTTAAAGATATGAAAAAGCTTATTTTAACCCCGATCATCGCGCTGCTTTTCGCAAGCAGCAGCGTACTTACGGCACAAAACTGGCCTGAAGAATATCTAGGTCTGCCAGGTGATAACCTGAATCTTTACGCCGTAATGAATCTCTTCCAGGAGTCTGAAACCCTTGAAGGGTTTGAGAGAAGTCTCAATGACCCCGAATCAATGATCAATAACCTTGATTTGAACCGCGACGGATATGTGGATTATATTCTGGTATTTGATTATGTGGAAGGAGACATCCACAGCATAGTACTCAGAGTTGCTCTTAATGAATATGAATATCAGGATGTGGCAGTTTTTACAGTACAAAAATTCCGTAATGGCTCAGCTCAGGTTCAATTGATTGGTGATGAAGCACTTTACGGACCTAATTACATAATTGAGCCTGTTTATGCTGAAACTCCCAATCCGGGATATCGTGGTACAGTATCCAATCCCCGAAATACCACTGTAATAAGAACGACATATTATGAAGTAGCCACCTGGCCTGTAATTGTATATATCTACAGACCTTCATACAGAGTGTGGCGGTCAGCCTGGTACTGGGGTTATTATCCAACCTGGTGGAGCCCATGGACACCGCATTACTGGCACTATTATTATGGGTATCATTATAACTGGCATGCACATTACTATGCATATTACCGTCCCTGGAATCATTACAGATGCAGACATTATCACACACATTACTATACCAATATCCGCAATTATTCAACAACTGTAGTGGTAAATATTAATAAAGGCAGTTATAAAAATACATACAGCCGTCCGGATAAAAGGAAAGAAGGTGAAGTTTTGTATACTCAAAGACATTCAAGCGGCAGTAAGGTGGGTAATAGAAGCAGTTCAGCTGTTAATAATGCAAACCGTCAAAGCGCAAGAGCTGCTTCTTCAAGCTCAGCTGCAGCCAGGTCAAGTGCAGGAAGAAAACAGGCTGCTACCGTGAACAGAAATACTGATTCGGGAAGCGCTGCAAGACAAAGCACTGCTCCTGCGCTTAAACAAAGAGTAATAACAGAAAGTAATTCCAGGAATCGCAGTACTTCTGTAGATCGTAACTCAAGGCAGCGCAAAGAAACTTCTGCATCACCTGCAAGAAAAGTAAATAAGTCATCTAATGATCGCACACGGAAACAGGCAATACAAAATAATGCATCCCGGTCAGGAGAAACAACTGCAAAACCTGCAAGAAATAATCGTAATTACTCATCAGGAAGCAGTAGTTCAAGAACCCAACGTGCAACAGCACCTGCTTCGAACCGGAGTAATAATCAGTCGAAATCAGTTCAGCGCTCAGAGCGGTCAGGCAGTTCAAGACAACCAGCATCAAATGTAAGGTCTGGCAGCAGTAGTAAAAAAGGTAGTAGTACATCGGTTAGCAGAAGCTCAGGTTCTTCAAGCAGGAGTGGAACATCAAGTCAAAGTGGTCGCAGTTCTAAAAAGACCGAAAGTAGCAGATCTTCAGGCAGAAGATAAAAACTTGAAGTAAAATCTATTTGCCTTAAAAATACAACCTTAAAACGCAGAATAAACAATTGTTTGTTCTGCGTTTTTTCTTTCAATCAAAGAATGGTTTTCCTTTCATTTACTTAAAATTTTCTAAAGCATTATTATTTGTGAATTGAAACATCATTTACTAATAATTGAAGATTTTTAATTACAGGGTATTACCTTTGTGCACATTTAAACATTTTATGATTCATTATGCAGGAAGAGAACAAACCTGTTATAACTGATTGGGTGGTGCTTATTGCCTTGATGCTCACATGGGGAAGCTCCTTTATTTTGATAAAAAGGGGGCTTGTTGTTTTTGATAATATTCAGGTAGGTGCATTAAGGGTATCTATATCATTTATCGCTTTACTTCCACTTGCTTTAACACGATTATCAAGATTACGGATAAAAAACTTTCATCTTTTTCTTATTGCCGGATTGTTTGGTAATGCACTACCCGCATTTTTATTTGCAAAAGCACAAACTGAACTTGACAGCCTGATGGCCGGAATTTTAAACTCACTCACACCACTTTTTACTCTTTTACTTGGTGTATGGCTCTTTGGGCGTCGAACGCATTTTTTAAATGTATTAGGTGTATTTCTTGGGTTTATTGGTGCTGCAGGTTTATTATATGCAGCAGGAGAGGGGTCTGCAGAGATGAATATTGAATATTCATTTTATGTGATTTTAGCTACCATCTGTTATGCAATAAATATGAATTTTATAAAAAACTATTTAACGGATTATGATCCGATCACCATAGCATCCCTTGCTTTCATATTTATTGGCATTCCTTCAGTTATTTTTTTAAGCTTTTATACAGATTTCTTTTGGCGTATGTCAAATGTTCAAGGTAGCTGGGAAGGACTGGGTTTTATAGTAATTTTATCGGTTTTTGGAACAGCTATTGCTATAATAGCTAACTTCTGGTTAATTAAGCGAACTTCTGCTCTTTTTGCATCATCAGTTACCTATTTAATGCCTATAGTTTCTGTTGCCTGGGGTATTATTGATGGTGAATTGTTTTTGTTTTCTTTTTTATTGTGGGTTGTAATTATTCTTTTGGGTGTATACCTGGCAAACAGACCTCCATACAGACTCAGAAACTGGATCAATAAATTGCTTTATTAATAGTAGCTTTATCTTTTTTAAGTTATAATATATTCCAGGTGGAATAATTTTAAAAGGATGCATTGTGTTATAAATAATTATATTTATCTTTGCACCCCGTTATAATAAAACTATCATTTATAAATAAGCTGTAAACATGTACGCAATAGTAGAAATAGCAGGACAGCAATTCAAGATCAAAAAAGACCAGAAGATCTTTGTTAGCCGTTTGGCTGCTGAAGAGGGTGCCGAAGTAGAATTTGAAAAGGTGCTCATGAAAGCCGACGGAAAAAAGATTGAAGTAGGCGCTCCTGTTGTAGACGGTGCCAGAGTAAAGGCAAAAGTGCTGGCACACGTTAAAGCCGATAAAATATTGGTTTTTAAAAAGAAAAGACGTAAAGGGTATCAGAAAATGAACGGACACAGGCAGCCAATGACCCAAATCCAGATAGAAGAGCTGCTCTGATAAAGCATCATTTTGTAACACGGAAAAAATAAAATTATTATGGCACATAAGAAAGGAGTCGGTAGTTCACGCAACGGAAGAGAGTCGGAAAGCAAACGACTTGGCGTAAAACTTTTTGGCGGACAAACTGCCAAAGCCGGCAATATTATCGTAAGACAAAGAGGTACAAAACATAACCCCGGTAGAAACGTGGGTATGGGTAAAGATCACACATTATTTGCACTGATTGATGGAACTGTTTTATTCAAGAAGAAATCAGAAGGCAAATCGTTTGTTTCAGTTGAACCTGTTGCACAGTCATAAGCTTAGGCTGAATTCTCATACGTAAAGTTTAAGAACCCGCCAAAGGCGGGTTTTTTTGATTATCGACCTTTTTAAGAACTATTCGTTGACTCTAAAACATAAAACCATATTTTTCTAATTTTGATATTTCTTTATTAACTGCACAAGGTTTTATATTTCCTTTCATTTTAAAAATAAAACAAATTAATAAATTATGCTGCAGATACAAGTAATCCGAACCCAGGCTGAAGAAGTGATACAGAAACTTCAGGTAAAAAATTTTAATGCAAAAGAAATTGTGGACAGACTTCTTGTGGTTGATGCAAATCGTCGATCCACACAAAAAAAACTTGATGATACTCTTTCAGAAAGCAATTCTTTGGCCAGAGAAATCGGTAATCTTTTTAAATCAGGTAAAAAGGAAGAAGCCAATACTTTAAAAGGAAAAACTTCTGAATTGAAGCAGGTTATAAAAGAATTGCAGGAGCAACTTTCTAACCTGGAAAATGAACAGGATAGTTTACTTGTGCAACTGCCCAATATTCCGCAGGAAAGTGTTCCGGCAGGAAAAACATCTGAAGATAATGAAATTGTAAGCCAGGAAGGAAATATTGAAGAATTGTCACCCGATGCGCTTCCACACTGGGAACTTACCGGAAGATATGATATTATTGATTTTGAACTCGGTACAAAGATTACCGGAGCCGGCTTCCCTGTTTACAAAGGTAAAGGGGCAAAACTTCAAAGAGCACTTATTAGTTTCTTCCTCGATGAAGCAATTAATGCCGGCTACACAGAATATCAGCCACCGCTTCTGGTTAATGAGGACTCTGCCTATGGCACAGGCCAATTGCCCGATAAGGATGGTCAGATGTATCATATACCATTAGACAATCTTTATCTCATTCCAACTGCAGAAGTTCCGGTTACAAATTTTTATCGTGATGTAATTTTGCATGAAGACCAGCTTCCTGTTAAAAGTACAGCATATTCAGTTTGTTTCAGGCGCGAAGCCGGATCATATGGTAAGGATGTGCGTGGTTTAAACAGGTTACACCAGTTTGATAAGGTTGAAATTGTGCAGGTGACTCAGCCTGAAAAAAGTTACGAAACACTTGAGCAGATGCTGAATTACGTATCTGGTATTCTCAGAAAACTTGAACTTCCTTTCAGGGTTGCTAAACTTTGTGGTGGCGATCTGAGCTTTGCAAGTGCCATGACCTACGATATGGAAGTATACTCAGCTGCTCAAAAAAGGTGGCTTGAAGTCAGTTCTATATCCAATTTCGAAACATTTCAGTCAAACCGCTTGAAATTGCGTTATAAAGATAAAAGCGGTAAAACTACTTTAGCGCATACTCTTAATGGCAGTGCACTGGCATTGCCACGTATAGTTGCGGCTTTACTTGAAAATAATCAAACTCCCGAAGGAATCCGTATTCCTGAAGCATTAGTACCTTACACAGGATTTGATATTATTAACTGATAACCCAGTTTACATATCAAAACAAATCAGTAGCACCAGCGTTTGAATATTGAAAACGATCATGGAATATGAAATTATTGCTGATAGTCTTTATTATTGTACTACCTCTTTTGGCACCCGCCCAAAGACAGGATGATTCATCTGCCAATGAGCGTCTCGCAAATCAATACATGCGGGAAGGAGACTATGAAAAGGCAGTTGCACTTTTTGAAGAACTTTTCAACGAAAATCCGTCTCCTGTAATATATAATAACTACCTGTACAGTTTACTTGAGTTAGAAGAGTTTCGAAGTGCTGTTAATCTGGTTGAACAGCAGATTGAAAAAAACCCTGGTAATGCCAGGTATCAGGTTGATCTGGGTTATGTATACGACAGATCGGGAGGCACCAGAAGAATGCGCCGGCAATTCGATCAGCTTATAAAGAATATTCATCCACATCCCCCATCTGTAAATGATCTTGCAAATGCTTTTATTTTCAGAGACTATTTTGACCAGGCTCTTGAAACTTACATGAAAGGAAGAGATATACTTGGAGTATCGAATCCTTTTAATCTTCAGATTGCTTCAATATACAGCAGGCAGGGTGAATACGATAAAATGATGGATGAGTATGTTGACCTTCTGGTAATCGATGATTCCTTTATTGAAAATGTGCAGGGTTTATTACAGGATGAAATAAACGATGATCCTGAATTTATAAAAAGTAATGCTCTTAGAAGAGCTCTTCTTGAGCGCAGCCAGAGAAATCCATCAAAAACAATTTTTGCAGAGATGCTGCTATGGCTCTCCATTCAGCAAAAGGACTTTCGAATGGCTTTACGGCAATCCAAAATACTGGATAGGAGAATGGATCAGGAAGGGCAACTTGTTCTGGAAGTGGCCAGGTTAAGTGCTTTGAATAACCAATTTGATACTTCACTTGAAGGATTTGAATACATTGTAAGTATGGGGGATATTAACCCGTTTTATCTTGATGCCAGGATTGGATTGCTTAATGTAAAATACATGCAGGCAACATCGGACTATAATATTGATTATGATTTACTGCGGGAGGTAGAAGACGAATATGAACGCATAATTGAAGAAATTGGCATAGGAGCACGCACGGTTACTTTGATAAGAAATCTTGCAAACCTTAAGGCTTTTTATTTAAATAATATTGAAGAAGCCGCAGATTTGCTAAGAAACGTTATTGATATGCAGAATATTTCAAACCGGGTTAAAGCGGAGTGTCGAATTGAACTTGCAGATATTTTACTTTTAAAAGGACAAATGTGGGATGCCCATTTACTATACGCCCAGGTAGATAAAACATTCAGAGATGATCCTCTTGCTCATGAAGCACGGTACAAAAATGCCCGGTTGTCATTTTATATGGGGGAATTTGCCTGGGCAAAAGCCCAGTTAGATGTAATTAAATCAGCTACATCAAAGCTAATTGCAAATGATGCTTTGTCTTTATCATTACTTATTCAGGATAATCTTGAGGAAGATGGAACTTCAATTCCTCTTGAAATGTTTGCCAGGGCTGAAATGCACGTTTTTATGAATAATTTTGATCAGGCATTAAATGTACTTGATTCACTATCTGAAATGTTCCCGGAAAATAATATACAGCAAAACGTTTTTATGACCAAAGCCCGGATAAACATCAGAACGGGAAAGCATGATGAAGCAAACGACTTACTGGCGAAAATAACAGAGTTATATCCTGACGGGTTACTTGCTTCAGAAGCACTTTTTGAAAGAGCACAATTGTATGAAAATATATTCAATGATCAGCAGGAAGCTATGCGTTTGTATCAGGCCCTTATCACAGATTATCCCGGAAGTGTTTTCACTATAACCGCACGGAATCGCTTCAGATATTTAAGGGGAGATCTAATCAATTAATCAACAGTATATATTTTGCAATACGTAAAACCTAAAAAGAATCTTGGGCAGCATTTTTTGCATGATGAGGCAATTGCAAAAAGAATTACAACATGTCTTACCGGACATGGTAATTATACGTATGTGCTTGAAATTGGGCCGGGAACAGGTGTACTCTCAAAATATCTCATGAGAGATGAAAGCATTCATTGGATGGGTATGGAAATTGACTCAGAATCGGTTGAGTATCTAAAGTTGAATTATCCTGATTTTAGTAATCAGATAATCCTGGCTGATTTTTTGAAAACCGACTTAAGAGATCTTTTCCCTGCTGATAAGATAGCTGTTATAGGAAATTTTCCTTATAATATTTCTTCACAAATTTTATTCAAGATACTTGAAAATCGCAATCAGATTGTGGAGGTTGTAGGGATGTTTCAGAAAGAGGTTGCCCAACGTGTAGCTGCTGGTCCGGGAGGGAAAATAAACGGGATTTTAAGCGTTTTATGCAGAGCGTTTTACGAAATTGAATACTTGTTTCAGGTAAATGAAAATGTTTTTACCCCACCCCCAAAGGTTAAATCAGCTGTATTACGGCTAAAACGAAATGAAGTAAAACAATTGGGATGCAATGAAGTATTATTCTTTAAAGTTGTAAAAACAGCATTCAACCAACGACGTAAAACCCTGAAAAATTCATTAAAACAATTAAATATAAATTGGAACAAAGTTTCTACGGATCTTTCAGGGAAAAGAGCCGAACAACTGGATGTTGACGATTTCGTTGCACTTGTTAATGCAATTCCCGAATCAGCTTAAAATCATTTAATAACCTTCCATCAATAAATCAAAGATGCTTTAATATTACTATTTTTGCATAACATCATCCGGAAGATTCTTCAATTATTATTACAGGGCTTACTATGGCTAATAAAAAGCTAAAGAATTTTGAATATGCCAATCATAGCATTAAGGGAAAGTCATTATCAGCTACCAGCGATAAATTGGCTTTTTTTGAAAGTATAAATGGTTTTGTATTTATTATTTGCGATGGCAATATCGTTGATGACTCCGATATTCAACCCTCGGAATTATCGGCTGAAAGGATTAAATATTATCTTGAGAATGAATTTGTTAATGATCCTTCCGATGCAGTTTATAATGCCCTGGTTTATGCCAATGGCTTTATTTTTGAGCATGCCAGGAAGAATCCGGATTTTAAGCATCCCAGGGTAAGCTGCTCAATCATTTTAATCAGAAATAATGAATGCTTCTACAGTGTAGTTGGGAATACATCTGTTGATTTTTTCAATGGTAAAAAGATATTTACACTGGCAAGAGAAGAATCAGTTGTAAAAGTAAAGGATCCGGCAACAAATGATAAAAGTGTTGAAAACGTGTATATCGGTGAACGGAAAAATATAGTACCGGTAGTAAACCGAGAAGCACTTATTCCATTAAATGATGATATTATCCTCATATCAAGTGATGGTTTTTACGGTGCTGTATCTGAAAAATTAGCACATAAAATTTTAAATGATCCCATGCCTGTTCAAACCAAGGCTTACAGGCTAATAGATACGGCAATTCACGCCGGGACAGAAGACTCTGCCAGTGTGCAAATCATTGCATTTTATAACCTTGATCATACACAAAGGAAATTTAGTCCGATAAAAACAAGGGGAAACAGATTATTAAGAGAAAAGCTTTCGAAGGAAAAAGATGGGCATAGCAAAAGTGAAAGCCAAAGTAAACAAATCGAATCATCAACCCTTGCATCAGTAAAAAGAACTCTGGAACAACCGGCAACAAAATACACGGTTATAATATTAGCTGCATTGCTTGTAATTTATATGTTTTATGACTTGTTTCTTTACGATCCGGTACCTTCGCTTAAAATTACCAAACCCGTTGCAGAAGAAACAAGCAATTTATCTGATGATGAAAATACTGATGATAAATTAAATGCAACCTTGGAAGTACCTGACGATCGCATATACCGGGTACAATCAGGTGATACATGGAGCAGGATATACTCACGCTTCGAAGTTTGTTCATGGTTTATAAAGAATCACCCACCCAACATTGGTAAATTTGATTCAGATGAAAACCCCGTAGCAGGCTCCCAGATAAGGATTCCTTTGATTTATTCAGGGCGCCGGGATTTAAACCCTGATTTTTACCAGGAATTTAATTTGGAGAAAACCGGCTCAAGATGCGAAAATGCCGGTGAAGAATTCTTAAATGAATTCAGGGAGAATTATTCAGATGTTTTTTAATAAATTTATTTATCAATTTTCTTTACAACCCATTGATAAGTAGTACGGTTTTTTTGCTCTATAAGTATTTCCTTACTTCTTAAAAGCTCATCGATATTTACCTTCTCATAATGTCTTACGGTTATAAGCTCAAGTTCTTTGTTGTATTTCAGGTTATACATCTTTTCCAGGTTCTTAAGTAATGCCGGAGTTTTAATTTTATCTTCATCAAAACAAACCGAAAAGCTTAATGCCGAGTTTTGCATAAGGTTGATTTTCACACCAGCCCTGGCGAATTCGGAGAAAATCCTTGAGATGTTTTGTTCCGCAATAAAGCTGAAGTCTTTGGGAAATATTGACAAAAGTATCTGATGGGTTTTTAAAATGTATGACGGCTGAAGATTGTCGTTCAGAAACTCCTGATTAATAATGCTACCAGCTTCTTCAGGGTTAAAGAATGATTTTACCCGGAGTGGAATATTTCTTTTCAGAAGGGGTTTCAGGGTTTTGGGATGTATAACTGTTGCGCCATAATAAGCAAGTTCAATGGCTTCCTGATAAGATATATTATGCAGTAATTTTGTGCTTTCGAATACCTTCGGATCAGCATTTAATAATCCCGGAACATCTTTCCAGATTACTACTTCCGATGCTTTGAGCGTATAAGCAAGTATTGCAGCCGTATAGTCAGATCCTTCACGTCCCAGTGTGGTTAAAAAGCCTTGCGTTGTACCGCCCAGGAATCCCTGGGTGATGGCAACAGGATGGAGTTCAGCACTGTTTTTTTTGAAAAACGGTTGAATTCTTGTTTTTACTGCGTTTTCAGTTTTCAGCCAGTCTACTCCCGCATCTCTGTAATTCGTATCAGTAATAATCAGCGTTGCTGCATCAAACCACTGGTTTTTTATTCCCATCTCAGAAAGATAATGTGCAATAATTATTGTTGATACATATTCTCCCGTGGAAACAATCCGGTCATATTCAAAATTGAAATTTTTACCGGGTGGCTCCTTGATGTAATAATACAAATGATAGAATTTTTGCTCAATAGCATTGAAAACGATATGGTTTTCGGGAAAAAGCGCCAGTGCAATGGTTAAATGAAATTTTTTTATTGATTGATAGATATTTTCGATATTATTCTTTTTTTGCTCAAAATAAGCTTCAGTAAGTCTTTCCAGGGCATTGGTGGTTTTACCCATAGCCGAAACAACTACTACCAGCGGGCCACTTGAGTGGTTTTTTATAATATTGGCTACGTTTTTAACCGCATCATGATCTTTTACAGATGCTCCTCCAAATTTGAATACCTTCATCAGTAAGAAAATAATATGGAATCATCAATTTCAAATAATACTTTTACTAAGTATCGGCACAAAGTTACCAAAAGACATGATATTAAAAAACCCCTGTATGCAGAGCCATACAGGGGTAAAGAACAGGAGTATATATAAGGGGGAGAACAATCAGTTTTCTTTTAATGCCTCCATTAATTTCTTCCTGGTGAAAAATATGCGACTTTTAACAGTTCCTATCGAAAGATTGAGCTTATCAGCTATTTCTTTATATTTATAACCAGCATTGTACATTTCGAAAGGTTTGCGTTGATCTTTATCAACTTTTGCGATTTCTTTCATAATCTCTTTAACTCTGTAACTTGAGTCAGGCAAGCCCACGCTACTTTCTTTGGTAAGATTCAGATAATACAGATCATCAGTTTTATCCAGAATCGTATTATTACGTACACTTTGACGATAATTATTAATAAAAGTATTCTTCATAATAGTAAAAGTCCAGGCTTTTAAATTTGTATCAGCAGTAAACTTATCTCTATTTGTTAAAGCCTTTACAAAAGTTTCTTGAACAAGATCCTGAGCATCATCATAATTAGAAGTAAGTGTGTATGCGAAATACTTCAGGTTTTTTTGAAGTCCCAGTAGTTTGTGATTAAATTCTATTGCTGTCATATCTGTAATGTTTAAGGTTCGTTGTTTAATAAATTTTAATCAAAGTTAAACACAATATTTCAAATGTCAAGTGTTTTTTGATATTTTAACACAATAAGTTTCATAAAAAAAATGTTTTATTCGACAAAGAGCGCTGTTAGTGGAATGTATTTAAGAATCGGAAAGCTTTAATCCTTTATGAGACCACCTTTATCTTGTTTAATTCATTTTCATAAATAAATATACAAAATTAAACGACGCTTGTAAAGGACCTTAACGTATTTTTTGATACTGTTGTGAACTTATATAAATAAAAATGCCCCGGGGAAGGGGCATTTTTTTGTTTAAATATAAAATGTAAAAACTTAATCAGATAACTAAATTCTGTTCAGATATGATTTAAATTCTTCAGCATCCTGCAATGGTTTAATATTATCGGGAAGTTTCTCATTAATCATTGAAACCTGATAGCCTGCTATAAAAATATCTTTGTTATTAAATCTTTCTGAAATTTTTATCAGGTAACCTGGAATTTCAGAAGGATCAAAAGCAGCAACAAAATAAGTAATAATAAAATCTGCATTTCTGATCTTTATTACTTCCAGAATATCATTAAGTGGAACCGATTGTCCTAAATAAATAACCCTGTGTCCTGCTTTTTTAATGATATAAGAATAGAACAAAAGACCAAGCTCATGCAATTCGTTTTCAGGAAGAAAAAGCAGGAATGTTTTGGCATCGGTTTTCGGATAACTGGCCTGACCGTCAATGGCAATAATTAGTTTTTGCCTTATTAAATTTGTTATAAAATGCTCCTGGGCAGGATTTATTGTGCCAACCTGCCAAAGTATACCAACTTTTTCGAGAAAAGTATAAATTATATTTGTGATGGTTCGCTCAAATCCTATTTTAATTATGGCTGTTGACAACACCTTTTCAAATTTGTCTTCATCCATTTCTACCATAGAAACGATGAGATTATTAAGGCTGGTTTCATGATCTGTAGTTGTGTTGGCAATTTCCAGCACTTTCTGGCATAAACCATCTTGCCCCATCTTAACAATGTCGCTGATTTTAAAACCATGTTTATTAAGTGTACTTATATTCAATAACTTTTTTAAATCATCATCATTGTAGTACCTTATATTGGTTTCAGTGCGCTGGGGGCAAACAACATTGTACCGCTTCTCCCAGATTCTGATCGTATGAGCTTTAATGCCGGTTATTTTTTCAAGATCATTAATTGAATAATGAATCATATTATTAGAAAATATTTAAGTTTGTGGATTATATTTTTATCTAAAATTAAACAAAGCGAAAAGTTTAAATACTCTAAATCAAAGAAAAAACAAGAAATACGGTAAATAGTTCATCAATATTCATTTTATGTTTCTTGTTAACTGTTTATTATATAAATTATAAGTATAAACATTTTTATCTTTTAAATCAAAGCTCATAGTATAAAAG
>JBHEOF010000071.1:0-12887 GCA_046261715.1 Bacteroidales bacterium | reverse complement strand
TGCCAGTCCTTGCCGTATTGATCATACTTCCTGCGTTTTTCCGGATCGCTCAGCACCTCATTGGCTTCATTGATTTGCTGAAATTTACTGTGTGCATCAGCATCTTTGGGATTCAGATCGGGGTGATACTTCCGGGCCAGCTTGCGATAGGCATTTTTAATGTCCTTTTCCGAAGCTTTTTTATCAATCTCCAGTATTTTATAATAGTCTATATAGTTCATTGTGTATTTATATTTTAAACATCAAATACCCTAACTAACATTCACTCCAAACAAATAGCCGATAATAGCTGACATGGCCATAGCGATGGTTCCCCATATACAAATTCGCAAAACTGACTTTGGTATGGAAGAACCACCAATTTTTGCGGCAATTGTTCCTGATAATGCCAGAAACAATATTGAAAATCCATATTGGAAGAATATCATCTGCTTCTTAGCCAGCCGCTTCTTTTTACAAAATGATTTTCGGGGCTCATATAGATGTTATTTAATTTTAACTCCAGAAGGATCGAGTTGACTCCATACCTCATCGGCCGCGTGATCCCATGACCAGCGCATATCAAGTGCCAGTTCTGATAGTGCATTCACTTCCTTCTGATCCTGGGGCAGGATTCTGTAAAGGGGCTTTTTTATTTTGCTTATTTCGTTCATGATATCTTGTTTATATGTTTTTACTGAAATACAACCACTCCCGGCTTTCCAACCTCGAATTCACGAAAACCGAAATCGGCGTTTTCAAAAGGATTTATCCTGAAAATATTTTCTCCTTTGCCGGGTATGATAGGGTAAAATGAAAGGGAAACCTGGAAGGCATTCATAACCAGGTGATCGTTTTTAATTAATAAACCCACTCCAAACTGCGAGTATAATCTGCTGCCGCGAAAACCCGTTTCTGCATCGCCCAGCATGCCCAGTGAAAACGAAGCCCAGGGGCCAAAATGAAACCCTATGAAATTCCAGGGAGCATAGGATTGTGTTTGTGAAGTAAAGAGCAGCCGGCTGTTGCCCGACAATTCAGGGCTGTAAAATCCTCTCAGGCCGTATTCTTCGTTAAGGGTTACCTGGTTGTAATCGGTGCGTCGGATGCCATAAACAAATTGTGGTTTTACAAATTGTCGTAGCTTCCAGTTCCCGATCTCTATTAAATGGGTAAAATAATTCAGTTCGGCGCTGAAAACCCCTTGCTCCGGCCTGGATGAACGCAGGTATGTTCCGAGTTCGATGTTGGAACTCAGGTATCCCCACGAATGATAATTGCCTGAAGAGTAACGACCCCCGATGTAAACACGACTGAAATTATGCTTTTCCTGGTAACCCCCTGTAATGCTAATGACTTTTCCAACGGGTACATCTTCTGTTATTCCAAACTTGAAAATATACTTATCCTGTACATATTGCCTTGTGGAAATGCCCAGGCTTGCCAGGTATGTATTTTCGTTGGTATAAAACTGAAGTGTGTCAACTGTTGGGGGTGGCTTTTCAAGATACCGGATGCGGGTAAAACGGGCAGCAGAAATAAAGTTTGTGGTACGGCTGAATTCCGTATTGCCCTTAAAAATCCGAATCGCGTTGCCAGCCCAGAAATCCTGTGCATTATACTTAAACTGCATAAAATGGCCGGCCCATACCGAATCCTTGCGCAGATGCTGTGAAATATTTACTCCTGCCGCCCATTTAGCAAAAGGGGAAAAAAACGGGCGGTCAACCGCAAAACTTTTAATGAAATTTCCGTATTCATCGGTACCATACTGAATGGTAGAATTCATAAAGGTATTGCGGAAGTTGGGAACATAATATTTGGTTCTGAAGGCATAGTCGCCGGTTGTATGATTCCAGACGATTCCATTCTGAAACTCATGGCCCAGTCCTGCAAAGTTCTCTTCTCTGAGTTTAAATGTAATCCGGCTGGCAGAGAGACCGCCTCCCGGAATAATGCTCCACTTATCCAGTTCGCGAATATAAATATCAACTGAGTCCTGGTTTTCTGGTGTTTCACTTACATAAAATGATACATCCGTAATATATTTGCTGCTTCTCACCAGTCGCTCTGATTCTTTCACCAGCAAAGAATCAAAAGTGTGATTTTCGCGAAAAAGCAAAAGGTTGCGAATGGTGCTGATTTGTGTTTTTACGTGAAGTTTGTTGCCAGTTCTGGACAATAAGTTCAGCGATGTGGTAATGGTGTCGCCAATGGAATTACCAAACGGATCGAGTGTTACGATGTTTATGTTTCTGATTATTTTCCCTTCAAAAGAGCTGTAAGGTTTTTGCAGGCGTCTGGTTTTTGCCTGCTTGGGTGGCAAATCGGGCACTACCGGTTTAAAAAACAGCCGGATCATAAACCGGGTAAATTTGCTGCGCTCAGAGTATGTTTCTATATTCTGGTAAATCCGTGGCGGCTCCTTTTGTTCAGTTGATTCTTTTGGGGCAGTAGTTTCCTGAGCAAATGCAGAATCATTTGTTATAAGTATAATAAGTATGATCAGGATAAGATTTTTGAGCCACATTTTTGATTTTCATTACCATAATTGGTGTCCGGTTAAAAATTAGTCAGCTACAACTTTTTATTCCTGTTCATTATTATTATCAGATTTTGGTTTTGGTGCTTCTTTCTCCATGCGCTTACTTTCTTCTTCAAGTTTTCTGAAATACCTTTTGAATAAGAAAGTATTTTTCAGAGCTTCCACAAATTCGTCCATGCTCTGTGATGTTTCAGCCACGTTTATCATGGTTTGACTAAGATTATGAGCCACCAGCGTATCCTGGATCAGCATCCCCAAGGTACCATCACCACTGTTTATCTTCACCATGATCTCGCCAAGCGCATTGGAGGCGATTTCTGTTTTGGCGGCTGTGAGTTGCAGTTTCTCCATAAACTCAAACACGTTTACTTTGGTAACTTCAATGGTCTCATCAAATCCTTCAGAACTTTTTTTAAAGTTTTCAATGGTTTGATTCACATTTTCAGCAATGGCAGAGTCTGCTATCAACCTACCCAACATACCTTTTCCGCTGTTGATATTTTCCATAATTTCAGCAAGTTCCTGTGTTATAACCTCAGCACTGCTGGCAGTTACCTGCAAACTTGCGATAATGGCATCTGTTTCAAGGGGTTCGATGGAGTTGAGACGCTGGCCGTCGATTACTGTTGCTGCCTTGGTGCTGCCCTGGGCAATAATAACAATGCGGTCGCCAATAATGCCTGATGAGCCTATAGTCGCTTCGCTATCTGCTTTTATGAATTCCTGTACATCTTTTCTTATCAGCATGGCAACCTGAACTGTTGAATCATTAATGATCCTGATGTTGTCAACAATACCTACGTTGATGCCCGAAAAGCGCACATTATTGCCTACCTGCAGGCCACTTACATTATAGAAATCAGTGGTTACTTTAAAAACAGGATTAAACAGGTTTTGCTGCTTTCCGATATAGAAGATCGCGATGACAAATATTGCCAATCCTACTGCAATAAAGAGTCCCAGGCGAGCTTTAAAAGCGGGTGTGTAATTTTCCATTTTGTTGGTTATTAGTGTTTTGGCTAAATCTTGTTTACTTAAAAAAGGACTTTATCACTTCATCCTTCGATGTATTAAACTCATCTATATCTCCTTCCATGTATACTTCCCCGTCTTTTAACATGATCACACGATCGGCTGTAGCGCGTGCACATTCAATATCGTGAGTAATGATAATGGATGATGTTTTGTATTTTTTCTGCACAGCATTGATCAGGAGGCTTATTTCATCTGATGTAACCGGGTCGAGCCCGGTGGTGGGTTCGTCGTATAACATGATCATGGGGTCAACCACAACGGTGCGTGCCAGACTTGCCCGCTTGCGCATACCGCCTGATAGTTCGGATGGCATTTTGTTGAAAGTGTCGGATAAACCCACATTTTCCAATGCCTCTGTTATCTTTTCATCCATTTCTTTTTTGGAGAGATGCTTTTTTAATCTCTTCAAAGGAAACTCCAGGTTTTGTTTTATGGTCATGGAATCATACAATGCACCGCTCTGAAAAAGAAATCCGATTTTTTGTCTCATCAGGGCTAATTCTTTGGTGGTTAATTCGCTTACATTTTCATCAAATACCTTTATAGTCCCCTGATCAGGCCTTAATAAGCGAACGATGCATTTGATCAGGACAGATTTGCCTGATCCCGATTTTCCCAATACCACCAGGTTTTCATTATCGAACAGTGATAGGGACAGGTCTTTCAAAACCGGCAGGTTGTCAAAATTTTTCCTGAGGTTATTGATTTCAATAACCTGCTTGCGGGCGGTTGCCTCAATTACCGTTGTATTGGTTTCTGGTGTAAGCATTATAGTTCGTTTCCCATATTAAAGCATGTCGGTAATTTGTACAGCAATCAAATCGATAAGTATCACAAATAATGAAGCAAGCACTACTGCTGAATTGGCTGCTTTGCCAACACTTTCGGTTCCTCGCCCGGCGGTAAACCCTTTATAACAACCTACAAAGCCAATGGCAGCTCCAAAAAAGAAGGTTTTGACTACCGCAGGTAAAAAATCCATAAACGATATGGCACTGAATGCCTGGGAAAAAAACAACACAAAGGTTACATCTCCCTTTATATTCGCACCGGCCCAGCTTCCCAATATGCCCAATGCATCGGCATATAGTACCAATACGGGTATCATAATCGTTGCTGCCAGCACCCTGGTAACGACAAGGAACCTCATTGGGTTGGTAGAGGATACTTCCATAGCGTCAATCTGTTCGGTTACTTTCATTGAACCCAGTTCGGCTCCCATTCCGGAACCGATTTTTCCGGCACAAATCAAAGCTGTAACTACCGGACCCATTTCTCTTATGATCGATAAGGCTACCATGGCAGGCAACATCGATTCTGCCCCGAAATCAACCAGCACAGGACGCGATTGAATGGTAAGAACCAAACCAATAACAAGTCCGGTTACCGAAATTAGGGGTAATGTTTTGTTCCCTATCTGATAGCACTGACGCAGAAACTCATTAAACTCAAATCCGCGGGAGAAAGTAGCTTTTGTGGTAAGCCAGAAAAAAAGAAAAAAATCTCCTATTCCTGAAAAGAAAACATTGGCTTCTTTGGTTTTGACAAGTGTGGTCTCACTAAGCTTAATGGCATGCTTCTTAACATTAGGTAGTTTTTGTATCTTTTTTAGAACAGGAGTGATAACTTTCACAATATTACCTTTTTATATATAACAATAACAGTTTTATGTTGCATGGTTCAGGAAGTTAAATAGTTTCAATTATGAAGCTAAGATTTGTGCCGGTTTTTTATTCAAAAGGCGATAAATTCGAACCTCACGCAAAGGTTCAAAGTTTTTAAGCAAGATTCCGGAAGTAAAAAAAATACAAATGCCGTATTAATAATTTTATCTATCCTGCAATTTCTCTGAACGATCTCTGCGTGAGGGGAAATCTTTATAGAGCCGAAGTAAATAAGTTATAACTCTTAAATAAGCTTTCCAATTTCTTCCTTTGTTTTTCCAGCCTTTTTCTGAAGTCTACCTGACATTTCATCCTTTTTACCTTCATCAATCACCAGGTTTTCGTCGGCGAGATTACCAAATTTTATTTTGTTCCAGCCTTTTTGTTTATACCAGTTTTCTATCAAAACAGTTTTATTCAAGGCAAATGATTTATATCGTGTAAAAATTTAATCTTCCGTAAAGGTAGATCACGTTGCCTTCAAAAAGGTTACACAGTATAGAGAATTAGTTACATTATTCACTGATTATGACTTATAAAATTATTCAACCATTCAGTGGCACGGGCGGCATCGGTAAACTGCCAGAAGGCTTCATTTTTTGGTGTAGCCTGCGATTCCCAGCTGTTTTGGCTAAAGCCGTATGTATCAATAATAATGTTGTGTTTTTTATGCCATAATGGTTTTGTAAGTGCCTTGTATATTGTAGCTTTCTTTTGCAGTCGGGGAAAGTAAGCCTTATTGCCATCTTCATGGGCAAATGCCCAAAGTTTTTTGGTTTTTATCTTCCCGGCCTGCCATAAGTTTATTACTGCGGTACTTGTCTCTTCATGCCGCCATTGCCGGGTGTATTCACCTGCCGGGCTGTGTGTAATAACCAGGTCATATTGTTTTGATGGCAGCAACTGCATGATTAAATCCTCAACGACCTTTTTGTCAAGAGGTTTCTGCTCCGGACCATCATCAAGGTTTCCCATTGCACCCTCCGCTCTGAAAACATTCAAGGCTTCATAAAATCTTTCAGACCGGTCTTTATCGTCCGCACGACAAAGACAGACAATAAAGTAATTCCAGTGTGGATTACTAATTATTGTCCCTCCGGCCCAAAGTGTTTCATCATCGGGGTGGGCAACTATAATGGCAACATGTTTCATTTTTTTTCACAAAGGATTTTATAATCCGGGTTTATGAATCCATATACAAATATTTAACACTTATTACTTCTACAAAACTTCAAATTCCTTTTTATCAAGGTTTTCAGAATCGGCATATTGTTCCATTGTTAAACGCGCCATCAGATAACTGACCGTAGACTCAGCTCCCTGATTAAGATTGACGTTTTTTTCTTCTAATCCATCGTAACAACCACCGGTAGCAGGGTTGTAAACGATCTGGTGCAAGTGGTTCTGACCCAGGAACCAGTTAAAGGCAATACTCATTTTATCCAGGTAAAAAGGATTATTGAATTCTTCATAAAATGCACTTAAAGTCATAACAGTATAAGCAACATCAATGGGCTGCTCCCCAAATCGATTGTATTTTTCCCCTTTTTGCATCCAGCCTCTGTTTGAAACAACTGCAATGCCATCATCACTAAAGGTTTTTGAAATAAGGAAATCCAGTGAATTGATCGCTATTTCCCTGTAAAGGGGCTCTTTTGTCACTTGCCATGCATACAACATGGCCTCTGGTAAAATACTATTGGCATAGGTGAGACTAGATTCAAACCATTTCCAGTTTGCATCTGATTCATGTTCGTACATCCGTTCCAGCCTGTTGGCAAACGTTTTTATCAAATTAAGCACATCTGGCTCGCTAAAGATGGTATAATAAAAACACAGTCCTTTTACAACAAATGCCATAGCCCTTGTAGAATGGATATTTTCAGCTTTAACCATGGCTTTTTTAAATAATAAACAAGCATCAGCAACCATTTCTTCGGGTAATATCTCTTTCATGGAAATCAAATATCCTAGGGCCCATAATGCTCTTCCGTTGGAATCTTCAAGATTAGTGGCATAATTTTGTTCTGTAAAACGGAATTCCGTATCCATATAATTGAGTAAATTTCCCGAAGGTAGAATGCATCGCTTTATAAAGCTGAAATAGGTGTTTATATAAGCCGTGCTCTTAGCATCATTAAACAATTTGTGATGCATACAGGAAACAATCAGTGCCCTGGCGTTATCATCAAGGGTATAGCCCGAATGCATATCGGGTTGGTTGTTTTTGGCAAACTGAACAATTCCGGTGCGGTTGGTCATTGTTTTCAAATGTGCCAGATTGATACCGGGAAGATTATATTGAAGAGTTATTTTGCCCTGGCTCAACTTTTCGAACTGCAAGGAATGGTTAATGGCAGAATTTTCCCAGGCTGTAGCAATAATGGCTTGCAGCGAGTTGTTTCTGATGTTTTTTCGCAATGGTTTATTTTCCAGCAGCTCAATAACCTTCTCAGTAAGTTGCTGAGAATTGCCAAAGTCAAAAATAATACCTGTATCACGGGTTAAAACTTCCCGTGCATGGGGTATGGGGGTGGAAATAACAGGACATCCGCAACTCATGGCGTAGGCAAATGTGCCGCTAACAGCCTGGTTAGGGTCATTGGTTGTAAAAAGGTATATGTCGGTTAGTTGCAAATACTCAAGCAATTCAGGCAATGGAAGGTATTGGTTGATAAACTTTACATGGTTTTCCAATCCCAAATCTTTTACTTTTTTCACCAGGCTCTCACGGTATTCCTCTCCATCGTTTTTAACTACTTCGGGGTGTGTTTTACCAATCACAAGAAACAATACATCGGGAAACCGGCTCACAATCACGGGCAATGCTTCAATGGTGGTTTCAATACTTTTACCCCGGCTGAGCAAACCAAACGTAGTAAGTATTTTTCGGTTTCCAAGCGCGTACTTTTTTTTCAGTGTCGCATTGGATATAAAAGAAACCAGGTGTGTGCCGTGTGCTATTACCGATATTTTATCCTGGGGTAAATCATAATCCTGGGTCAGGATACCTTTCGAATTTCGGGTCATAACAATTACAGATACGCAGGCAGCTGCAATTTGCTGTACTTCAAGCTTTAATTTATCATTGGGCCGGGGCAATACGGTATGAAAAACTATTATCACGGGTTTGGTGAGCTGGTGCAGGAAATTCATAAATGTTTGCTCCTGCGTTTTAAAAAAACCAAATTCGTGCTGGATTAAAACGATTTGGATGTCAGGATCCAGGTTAATGGCGTTGGCAAGTTTTAAATATCCATCGGGTAAAAATGTTTTTAAGGTATATTTTACTTCGCTGGGATAAGAGAAAATGTCTTCGCTGTTTTCCAGAGCACAAACCTTTATTTCCATTGATTGGCTGAATTTGTTGTTAAGGGCTCCAATCAAATCCTGAGAGTAGGTGGCTATTCCGCACTCCCGGGGTGGGTATGATGTAATAATCAGTAATTCAGCCGGTTTTTCCGGAATAATGGGTGTTGCTATAGATGTAGGTTCTTCTGCAAATTTATTCTCATTACCCTTACTGGTAATTTTTGCCATTGGCAGCGATGAGGCAATTCCAATTTGTGGATGATATGTCATTTTGTTTTTTTTAAAGATGGTGTTAAATTTTTGAGTTTGTTCAGAAAACTTCCGGAACGACACAACATCGAATCCCTTTGCTGTGCAGTGTTTGTTTTTGTCAGGTTTCCCTTTGTACCGTATATTTTAATAATTCATCAACCAGGTCAGTTAGTTTCACTGATGCAGTTGCGATGTGTGAATCTGCTGCACCGTAATAAATAAACAGGGTGTTTCCAAATAGTGCAGTTCCGGTTGGGAATACCACATTGTTTACTTCCCCACTTAATTCCCATTCATACTCGGGCGAAAACAGAGCATAAGGCAGGCGCGCCAATACCCTGGTAGGATTTTCCAAATCCAGCAATGCGGCGCATGCTGAATAAACAAATCCTTGTTCAGTTCTTTTCACTCCATGATATATGATTAACCAACCCTGAGGTGTTTCAATGGGTGGACAGCCACCGCCTATATATGCCGATTCGTGCTGATGAAGGGGGTCAAGGACAATGTGCTTGTGGAGTTCATGAAAATAGTTTAACCAGAATTCTCTGGTAAGCTCTTCAATGTTTTTCACCATTACCAGCTGAATACCTGGTCTTAAGCGATGCAAAAATGCCAGTTTATTATCAATTCTTCGTGGAAAAAAGATGATGTTTTTATCCCACAACAGTTTTTTCTTTTCTTTATCGGTTGATTGATAATAAAACTTTTGATTGAGCCAATATTCTTCATTCACATTGTTTGATGATTCTACAATGGATACAAATTCAGCATAAGTAACCGGTGGTGCAATCAATCCATGTTTCTCAAAATGCTTTAAGTCGGTGGATGTAGCCAAAGCCCCCCTGGCATTTATACCATCGTATCCGGTATAGGTCATGTAAAAAACGTCATCAATTTTTGTGACCCGGGCATCTTCCACACCTTGAGATTCATAGTCAAACTCGGGCACCATAAAAGGTTTTCCCCATCGTTGGGCAATAGTCAAAGGGCCATCAAGCCTACAATAGCCCAGCGTTGAATGATTGCCTATGCTTACTGCTCTGTAAAAAATATGAACGTTGTCGCCCTGGCGTATGATGGCAGGATTTAACACACTCTCGTTTTCAAATTCCAGATCGGTTTTTGACAATAAAATTCCGTGTTTTGTAACTTCTATCATTATTTTTATTTTAATGGTGTTTGATTATATGGTAAAGTTAACCTTTCCCTGTTTCAGATATATTATACTCTGTCAGGATAGAATTACATTATTCACAGGTTTTAGGCAGGAAATGTGTTTTAAACAGGCAAAAAGTTTAATCTGCCATTTCCTTTGCCAGCATAAGCTCTTCGTTTTGCATTTCTAGCTCTAACCGGTGTACCTGCAATTCATGAATCACTTTCACGATGTCTTCATCTATATCTGGTTTATTCATGAGCATTTCTGATTTCTTTAACTTTGCTTCAGCCTTTTTGCAAAGATTTTTTTGATCTGAAAAACGGGAGTCATTTTGCTGGTTCATATTAATCCTATTTTGAAAACCATTCTTTTAATTTCATTCTCCATTTGCTGAGAACTTCAATATCAATAGGTTTTTCTTTTACATTTTGTTCCCCTATGAACAATCCGATGGGTTTCAATTCATCATATTCCTGGCAAACTACCTTTAGCATGGCTGTAAAGGGCAGAAATAAAATCATTCCTGCAATACCCCATACCGATGCCCCGACAATGATACTGATGATGGCTGCCAGCGCATTCACCTTTAAGGTACCGCCCACAATTTTCGGACTCAGAAAATTGCTTTCCACCACCTGGATAACCCAAAATGTAATAGCCACTGCAATAGGAATCCAGAGAGATTCATAAGTCATAAAAGCGTATAAAACCACTATAGTGGAACCTAGGGTAGTTCCCACATAAGGTATAATGGCCAGAATAGCAGCCAGAAAGCCAAAAAAGAACGGGTAGTCGATTCCAATAATCAGCAGCGCAACACTATTTATAATACCAATGATGATCACAATCAGGATCACACCTACCAGGTATTTTTGGCCCACCAACTGAATGGACTTCAGCATCCTCATGGCTTGCCCTCTTTTTTCTTCAGGATAAAAAAGAACGAAGGCCTGCTTAAATCCTGCCCGGTAAATCAGGAACAGAAAAGTAAATATGATGGTGGCAATGAGTCCGGCGATGAAGCCCGCCGACCCACTGAAAGTTTGCTGCACAAGAGAGCCGGAAGATTTATTCAACCAGTTTTTTAACTGATCCATTAATTCATCTTTCCCCAGGTTGGGCACTACGCGCATGTTGCTGTTCAACCAGGCAGTAGCTTCGGCAAAAACCTTGATAATTTTATCCTGGAAGTTCGAAAATTCACCGGCAATAGAAACAATCTGGGTTGAAAACAGATAAATACCGCCACCTAAAACCAATATCGTTGCCAGTATAGCAAACAAACTTGCAGACATTCGGTTTGTGCCCCATTTTTCAAACCTTAGGGCCAGTGGTAAAAGAATGAACGAAATCAGCAATGCAAAGCTGATAGGAATAAGAACAACTTTGGCCACTACACATATTGCAAACAGGGCAAAAATTGTTGCAATGGCAAAAAATATTTTTTGGAAGGAGAGATTCACCTTTAACGTTGTTTTTATTTTTTTATTAAAAGCCGGAATACCAGCCTTTTTAAAAACTTAGCATCCCGGCCAATCGATCTATAACCTAACTGATTTCAACTCCGTTTTCTTTTTTTGGTTTTTCTTCTTTAGCCCTGGTATGGTGCCTAAATTCAGAAACATCTACTTTTACTTTATTGATTTTTTTTGTTATGCCATCCAGTGTTTTGTTGAATTTCTTTGTGATGTTATCCGCATATTCCTTCCCTGTTTTTGCGATTTTTTTGCGGGCATCGGCTCCTTTTTGGGGAGCGAATAACATTCCCATCAATGCTCCGGCTGTGGTACCTAACAGTATGCCTAAAAATACTTTTCCTGATTTCATATTAATTATGTTTAAAAGATTGATATTAAAAATTTAATAATTGAGAATTTATCATATTACTCTTTTGCTCCAAACAGCAGAATACCTCCCCCAACTGCCATCACTGCTACCCCAATAAGGGGAGACCAGGCAAGGCTATGGTTTTTGTCGCGGGTAATTTAAATTTCACCTATATCGACCACCTTTTCTTTGGTAATAAACCGGAATCCGGTGAAAATTGTAATTAGTATCCCGATCACAAGTATTACGATTCCTGTCTTTTTCATATCATTTACCAATTAAAGTAAGAGGATAAGAAGCAGTACAATAATAATTGCCGCTCCAACGGAGATATACACACCACCGGTAGGTCTTTGTTCCTTTTGTATGGCACGGACTTCTTTTCTTAATTCATTCTTTTCAGAAGAACTCATTGCAGACATATCCATTTCGTTTATTTCGTTTAGTCTGTCCATCAGAGCGTTAGCGTAGGCGGTTTCAACTGCTTCAGCAGAAGTAACCATAGCCATTTCAGCATCTGGTATTGCAATTAGTGCCTTGCTGGTTTCAGTTGGAGCGATCAGTTCAAGTTCAGTTTTTGCCGGTTCTATTGAGTTCAGTTCAGTATCACTTTCTGCTTTAAGTTGTGCTGGGTTTAATGCAAAAAGCAAGGCTGCAATTGCAAACCAAAGTGTTATTTTTTTCATAATGGTAAAATGTTATTGAGTTCTCGCAACTGGCGGGATCAGGTGTAAAGATTTTTTTACAATGTAAAATTAACTCCCACCTGAAGGAAATGTGTTACACCCTGAAAACAAAGTGTTACATATATCACAGATTTTCAAGGTTTTCTTTTCGCTTAAGCTTAAGTTGCTTGAAAAAAGAAGGGGAAGTTCCGGTTGTTTTTCTGAACTGGTTGGAAAGGTGTGCCACGCTGCTATATTGAAGCATATAAGAGATCTCGGTCAGGTTTAATTCATCATACAACAATAGTTCTTTTACTCTTTCAATTTTATTGTTGATGATATACTGTTGTATGGTAATACCTTTAACTTCGGTGAAAATATTGGAAAGGTAGGTGTAATCATAATTAAGTTGCTCACTTATGTAATCAGAATAGTTGACTTTGGGT
>JBHEOF010000070.1:12536-12967 GCA_046261715.1 Bacteroidales bacterium | reverse complement strand
AAAATACTGTCTCATTGAGTTTTAATGATCTTAAATGTTTTAAAATCCTTATTCTCCTGCGTTACTTTTAAGAAGTAGGTGCCCGGCACAAGAAAGCTCACATCAATATGGGTATGATTACCCGTGATCTTTTCACTCTGCCAGAGTTTTCCTTGTATATCATACAACTGATACTGAAAGGATGAGGGTTCAAAGTTTTTCAGTTCAAGGGTAAGAAAATCAGCAGTTGGATTTGGGTAAGCCATAATCGCAAGGAGTATATCATCAGCTTCATCGATGGCAGTAACTACTGAAATTTCGTAAGGTTGTTGTACTCCTTCGGCTACT
Organism: Bacteroidales bacterium; assembly: GCA_046261715.1. GTDB lineage: Bacteria > Bacteroidota > Bacteroidia > Bacteroidales > UBA7960 > SKVR01. The sequence continues at coordinate 12,640 of JBHEOF010000070.1, read as the reverse complement.
GAAATATTGTTTCCATCGTGGGTATGCCAAAATAGCTGCCCTACAGAATAGCTGACCGAGCCACCGCTGCCCTCCCCTTCGCCCCCGCTGGCGGGGATGTTTTC
>JBHEOF010000070.1:942-12506 GCA_046261715.1 Bacteroidales bacterium | reverse complement strand
GGAGGTAACAGAAACCGGAAACATAAAATAAAATATCAGGCCAATAGTATAATTTGAAGTAAAACAGGAAACCAAGTTCAATATGTATTTTATTTGAACTATCAGTTACTTTATTGGCTTTTCAAGCAAATTTGTATAATTTTTTTTAGAAAACCAAACAGGTGATAAACATTTACATAGAAGCATCATTGCATTTGATTTATTAACGGTTACTTTCTTCATCATTTCTTCATCATAATTCTCTAATTTTGTTAAAAACAAAAGCCATGAAAAAAATCATATGTGGATTATTCTTTGTGCTTTTCACTTCTTATTTCATAAATATAACAGCACAGGAACAGAAAGAAGTTACTAAAGAAGCTGAAAAACCCAAAGAAGCACAAACAGAAACAACTAAAGAAGCCAAAGAGGTACCTGAGATACCCCCCCAACCGGAAACAGAAGCCGAAAAAAAATCTTCAGAAGATGTAAAGACTGTGGCTCCCAATAAACCCGAAGGAGAGAAAAAAAGAAGCAGAGCACGTCCGGCGCGTGGTGCACGCCCTGAAATTGTAAGACCCGGAAAGGGAAGACCTGCCGGTGCAGGCAGACCTCAGGGAGCAAGACGTCCTGGAAGAAATTAATCTCTTATGATATTTAAAAAATGAAATTGCTTTTACACATAATCGCATTTATCTTCTTAATGGTTTTTGCTAACCTGCAGGTTTTTTCTCAGGAAATAACAAATCTAAATGCTGATACCAGCAGTACATCAGAGCCTGCACCATCTGCAATAAGTAATCATTCAGTTTTTGTGGGTAGCGGTTACGGAAATGATCTTCTTTATGCCGGCACCAGCCTTACAGCAAATCAGTCTTTTATTTCTGCAGATTTAACCTATACATTTTTGGGTAAATTATGGACTTCATTCACATACTATAATCTTCCCGGTCAGCAACCTTCCATTTCCATGTACGACCTTTCGGCAGGCTTTAGCCATGTATTCAATGATTACCTTGACATGTCAGCATCCGTATCATCCTACTTTAATAATGGTGATTCGGAAAATGAACTCTACGATAATTTTGCCTATTTGAGAATAACCGGCGGATTTGACTGGATTTGGGTTTATTCCAAACTCACGGTCGGCAGAATACTTGAACAGAATTCAGGTATCTATCTTTACTTCAGAAACTCCAGGTATTTCAGGACTGGAACCTTTGGAAAATCAGACAACTATTTTTCTTTTGATCCCAATATAAACATCCTTTTTGGAAATTTCTCACAGGTACAACCCCTTTACCGGGGCCAGAACCGACCTGAGGGCAGGCCCGGACAGGAAGGACAAGGTCAGGACCAGATCATTGGTGAAGAACAAACAGATAAATTCACCTTACTACAGACTGAAATATCTATGCCTGTATCATTTTACTTTCATAACTTTACTTTTGAAGCTGAACCCTTATATCTTTTTCCAAAATCCCTTGACGGGGAAATTTCAGCAGCAAAAGGCTTCTATTTTTTTATGAATGTATATTACCGGATCTTTTAAAATCAGCAAATGAACATTCTTATAATAGAGGACGAGAAAAATCTTGCCGCCGAAATGGCTGAATTCCTGACCAAAGAAAACTATCTGTGCGAAATTGCCCTTACCGGGCAGGATGCATCAGAAAAAATTGCCGTTAATCTGTACGATTTTGTCTTGCTCGATCTTGGTTTGCCTGATTACGATGGTCTGGATCTTTTATTGGAAGCACAAAATCTGGATGAAAAACCCGGCATAATTATCATAACCGCCAGAGGTGCCCTTGAAGATAAAGTGAAAGGCCTTGACCTGGGTGCCGATGATTATCTGGCCAAACCCTTCTCGCTTGTTGAACTGCATGCTCGTATACAAGCTGTGGCACGACGTAAATTTAACATCAGCAATCCTGAAATACACGCAGGTGAATTCAAAGTTAACATACAGTCCAGAAGGATCTTTTATAATGATCAGGATATAGAACTTACCAAAAAAGAGTTTGACCTTCTGCTATATCTGATCATGAATAAAAACAAAACCCTTACCCGCATTCAGCTATACGAACATATTTGGGGCAATTTACTTGATGATCAATACGACAGTAATTTTATTGATGTTCATATAAAAAACATTCGCAAAAAGCTCTCTGCTCATGCTTCAGTTGACTGGATTACAACGGTAAGAGGCATTGGATATAAAGCCGAGCTTTAATTATGCACTTCACAAATAACGATGATGAAACTTAGATATAAACTCAGCCTGTTCAATATTCTTTCCAAGAGTATTTTCGGGCTGCTTTTTATTATCATCATGCCAATGATCCTGGAAAGAGTCAATACCATACAAACAGATAATGAGTTGATAAAAAAAAGGGAACAGGTCATTGACCTGATTGCCATGTGGGGTGTTGATTTTTTCATCAAAGAAACACGGGATGATGCATTTGGAAGTTATAATATTTTAAAAGAAGAATATATAAGCCTTGAAAAAATAGACCTGAATCAACACTGGAATTTCATTGAAGTAACCAAGCGCCGGGTAGAAGATGAAATTATTGATTACAGAGTTTTAAATTACACTTTGCTTATTGATGGTGAGATGTTTTTGCTCGAAATCGGGAAAAGCCTTTCCAGTATTAAACAAACCGAAAAAAATATTACAACTTTTACTTTGATCTTTTTGCTGGCTTTTATCCTGATTTCAGGACTTATGGATATTTCATTTGCATCTTTCCTTGTTCGACCGCTGGAAAAAATTACAGCAAAACTGCGCAAAACTCCATCCCCTGTTCTCTATGATCCTGAACCTGTAAAAACAAACACATCCGAGTTTCTATATCTCGAAAACACTTTACATGAGCTTATGCAAAAAATAAATAAACTTTTTCAAAAAGAAAAAGAAACAACAGCCAATATTTCACATGAGCTGCTCACACCCATCTCGGTTTTAAGAAGTAAACTGGAAAATCTATTATCACAGGCAGACCTTCCTGATGAAGCAAGCTCAAAAACTGAAGAAGCCCTTAAAACAATACATAGACTAAAAGTTATGGTAAATTCATTGCTGCTCGTTGCCAGGGTAGAAAGTGAACAATATCTTAAAGAAGATAACTTTTTGACAAGTACGGTAATTAACGATATAGAAGAAGAACTTAAGCCACTGTCAGATGATAAAAACATCCTTATAAAAAAAGAAATAAAAGAAGATAAATTACTGAAAAAAGCAAACCGATCTCTGATATTTACTATGTTTTATAATATTGTAAACAATGCCATAAAATTCACCCCGGAAGGTGGTCATATTCAAATTATCTCCCAAAATAATCAAGAAGTTTTTCAAATCCTGATCCGGGATGATGGTCCTGGAATGAATGAAAACCAATTAAAAAACATCTTTACCCGCTTCAAAAACCGCCATGCCCATCCAGAAAACGGAACAGGTATAGGATTGGCGATATCCAAAACCATTGCTGATTTTCATCATATAACAATTGACGTTAACAGCACACCAGGAAAAGGGACAGAATTTATTTTCACATTTCCTGCCTGATTTCATGATTTCTTCATGTTCGCGGTTGTAGATTTGTTGCAGTTATTAACTTAATATTATAAAACCATGAAATCAATGCTTTTAATTGCAGCCTCAGCACTTTTAATAAGTACAGCTGCCATCAGCCAAACCCAGGAACAAGAGCCTGTGCAAACCAGGGAAAGAGCCCAAAACCGTGAGCAGGTTCAAACTCAGGATCAAAGTCAGCAAGGAGAAACAGTGAGAGTGCAAGCCCAAAACCAGGGCGAACAACAAAAGCTGACCCGCCAGGAAAGGCGCGAGCAAAGAAAACAAGAAAGGCTTGAAAAGAAAGAGCAAAAGAAACAGCAACAGCGCTTGCAGGATGGATCAGGCAGTCAGCGCCGTGAGCAAAGTGCAAGACCTTCACGTCCGGAGCGGCCCAATCAACCCAACCGCCCTAATCGTTCGCAAAAACCAGCCCGTCCCAACAGACCCAGGTAATCAGAAACCTTAAACCATGAAAACAAAAAACCCCGGCGCATGCGCCGGGGTTTTTTGTTTTGTTAAATCATTTTATCTGCCTTCACCGGAGAAAGTACGTCTCCGTCTTCTACTGCTGCCTGAATTGTTTCCGGAAAACCCGTTAAAACGGGAATTTCCATTTGAGCGGCCCGAACCGTTGGAATTTTCGTTGTTTCTGTTTCCTGCATTTCGATGACTTCCGGGTATGGTTTTTATTACATCGTGAATCATCAGCGGATAATCATGACCATCCATTACAGGAACTTTTTTACCGATGAGCTTCTGGATATCTCTCAGATATTCTTTCTCTTCAGCATCGCAGAAAGCAATTGCTTTACCACTTGCCCCTGCCCTGCCTGTGCGGCCGATGCGGTGGATATAAGATTCGGAAATGTTGGGCAAATCATAGTTTACCACGTGGGTAAGATCATCAATATCAATGCCCCTGGCGGCAATATCTGTTGCCACAAGTATGCGGGTCTGGTGGGCTTTAAAAGCAGCCAATGCCGATTGACGTGCATTTTGTGATTTGTTGCCGTGTATGGCCTGTGATTTTATTCCTGCTTTGGTAAGCTCGCGGGCCACCCTGTCAGCACCATGTTTGGTGCGGGTAAAAACAAGTGCCCGTTCAATGTCGGAATTCTTCAGAAGATCTCTCAAAAGGTTTCTTTTGTTTTTCTTGTCAACAAAATAAACCACCTGATCGATTGCATCAACGGTAGCTGAAGCAGGAGTTATATCAATTCTTGAGGGGTTCACCAGAATGGTATCTGCCAGCTTTACAATGGCATCGGGCATGGTAGCTGAAAAGAACAGCGATTGCTTTCTGCGTGGTAAGCGGGCAATCACTCTTTTTACATCCTGCACAAAACCCATATCAAGCATACGGTCGGCTTCATCCAATACAAAATATTCAATTTGATCGAGCTTAACATGGCCCTGATTCATGAGGTCAAGCAATCTGCCCGGTGTGGCAACCAGCACATCAATACCTGAATGCAGAGCATCAACTTGTCCGTGCTGACTTACACCCCCATAAATCACTTTGTATTTGAGATTCGTATGTCTGCCATAGGTGGCAAAGCTTTCACCAATCTGAATGGCCAGCTCCCTGGTGGGAGTAAGAATAAGACTTCTGATGGGTCGTTTACCACGCAGGTTATTTTTTTCTTCACTCATAAGCTGAATGATAGGTATAGCAAACGCGGCAGTTTTACCGGTTCCGGTCTGTGCACTGCCCAGAATATCTTTTCTTTTTAATATCAAAGGTATGGCGCTATATTGAACGGGTGTGGGTACTGTGTATCCTTCTGTTTTTAAAGCCCTGAGGATAGGCTCAGTTAAATTTAATTCGTGAAATGTCATTTATTAGTAAGTTATTGAGAAATAAGAAAGTAAGAAATTGAGAAATTAAGGAGTTAAAACCCGTGAATCTGTTTTTTAAATCAGGTAGTACGTGTTACAACCCCATTTCAAAAAAATCTACTATATAATTGCTAACCATCAAGTTCTGGTTTTCTTATTATTATCTCATTTATTAACGGACCGGTATAAAATCTGGAAAGGGTCCCCATTACCGGTCGTGTGGAAAGGAGTCTTTTTATTGTTTAAGATTCAGTTTTCTGTTCTGTTAAGATCAATCCTGAATTTCAAAGCTTTATTTACCTGCAAATCTTTTTGCCGGCCAATTGGATAAATCTAAAGTTCTTTTGGATTGTAACGAACAGAGGAATTATTAAACAAGAGTGCAAAGATACATAAAAATTAATACAAATAACATATTTATTTATTTAGATGGGTTATTTTGAAAATCCTGTGTGGAAAACTCTGTGAGATTTCTCCCTTCGGTCGAAATGACAAGGGATTCAGTTTCGCCCCGCTGATAAAGCCATATGGCACAAAGATAGGGGCTTAACTGGGTTGGGTGTCTTACTAATCTACAAAGGTTATAATAGCTTACAGTCCGGACTGTGTAAATTTCAAGCCGCACCCAAACTCTCTATATTCATCTTTTCAACCTTTTGATTTCTTTTTTCTTTTCAAGGAGTTGCTTGTTTAGTTCGGCAGTTTTTTCCCGCATTTTCAGAACTTCATTTCTGAATAATGTCTTTTCCCTTTCAAGCAGGATGTTGTTACCCAGAATTTCAAATAGTTTAATGATGGACGGGTCTTTTTTTGCCCGTTTGATAAATTCAATTATATCCGGATTAGAATGATCATCTTTACAAACTACTGCAAGGCCTTCGCTAAAAGGAAACTCAAGCACCACATATTGTTTTTTTATTTCATTGAGAAATTTCCATACACCAAACTCCTTTTTCCTGACCATGGTATCATGCAGTAAAATAACACCTCCCTGTTTTACTTTCGGCAACCAGCGGGTGAAGTCGTTTTTTACGGCATCATAAGTATGCGTGCCGTCGATATGCAAAAGTTCAATGGTTTCATCAGAAAAGTTTTGCAGAGCATCGTCAAAGCGCAACTGTATCAGGTGAGAAAATCCGGAAAACTCCTTTTCGTTGATTTCCTTTACTCTTTCATATACATCGTTCGTATAATTTCCCACATGAATATCGCCCTTCCAGGTATCTACAGCATAACACCGGGTTGGCAACCACAAATCTTTTACAACCTGGCAAAATGCAAAATAGGAATTACCGCTATAAGAACCCAGCTCAACAATTGCAGAAGGTTTCATGGTTTCCACCAGAAAAAATGCAAGAGGGATATGCGGTATCCAGCCATGGGGATTAGCCAGAAAAAGTGGTTTTTGATATAAATAATCAGATTTTGAAAACAATTCTTTTGTATTCATGACAAAACAAAAACTATCATTCAAAAATACGGTTATTAATAATATTCTAAAAAACCAAACAGAATAGTTTCTCTCAAAATTTCCTAAACTACTCTGATTTAACGAGAATAAACGCTACCTTTACAGGGTATTCATAAACATAAATTTAAACCAAAGAGCTTTTCTTATATTCATTCATCCGATCACTTCATTTAATATGCCTACCCAAATATCCTTTGCACAAGAACAAAACCCTGATTTCAAAAAAACTTTATATAACCGTGTCAATCAGTATTTTTCCGATAAGGGGATTTCAAAACATCACACTCCGGCAATGTTGACCAAGACGACAGTAATGCTTTTGATGTATTTAGTTCCTTTTATTGCCATCCTGACTATCAGCATGCCTGTATGGCTTGCAATGGTACTTTTCTTTATCATGGGCGTAGGAATTGCAGGTATTGGAATGTCGGTAATGCACGATGCCAATCATGCAGGATACTCTGAAAACCAAAAGGTTAACTTCTGGATGGGACTTACCATGAATTTGATCGGAGCGGATGCCTATAACTGGAAGATCAAACATAACAAGCTGCATCATGTCTTCACCAATGTATATGGCAAAGATGAAGATATCGAGAGCCGCGTAATTTTAAGATTTGCCTTTGCTGCACCCCTGAAAAAATATCATAAATACCAGCATATTTATGCCTGGTTCTTTTATGCTTTAATGACCTTTGCCATGGTTTTTGGAGATATTCCCAAACGCATCAGATACCGCAAAAAGGGCATTACCAATATATCGGTTCATGCATACCGCAGCTCTATGGCATGGCTGGTTTTTTCCAAGATATTTTATTTTGCAATAATCGTGGGACTACCCATCGTATTCACTTCTCTTTTGTGGTGGCAGGTACTGCTGGGGTTCGTTATCATGCATTTGACTGCAGGAACCATATTGAGTCTTGTTTTTCAAATGGCCCATGTGGTTGAAGGACCAGAACAGATCCTTCCTGATGAAAAAGGTAAATTACCTGATAGCCTGCTTCTCCACCAGCTTAAAACAACAAGTGATTTTTCACGCAACAACAAACTTCTTTCGTGGTATGTGGGCGGACTAAACTTCCAGGTAGAACATCATCTTTTTCCCAGGATATGCCATGTGCACTACCCGGCAATTTCAAAAATTGTAGAGGCCACAACCAAAGAATTCAATATACCCTACTATGTATATGATCGGTTTTCCGATGCGTTACAGTCTCATGTAAGGACTTTGAAAAAGCTTGGCAGAGTTAAGGTTTCAGCAGTTTGAAACTATATATGCGTAAAGGGGCAATGTGGATGTTTTACCCAAATGTGAAAATTACCCCAAATAAAAATGCCGGATAAAATCAATGTTCATGTTCATGTTCATGTTCATGTTCCTCAGCTTCTTCGTACGTTTCATGACGGGTTCCTGCAGGGTGCTCGGCAGGTGCATAAATAGAGTATAGCTTCAGGTCGTTATCTCCTATATTCCGGAGTTCATGCCAATACCCGGCAGGGATAAAAATGGCCCAATCATCATAAACGTTTTCATCAAAAGATAGGTTATCCTGTGTTTCTCCCATCATTACACGCGCTTCCCCTTGTTCAATGCGGATGAACTGATCAATATTTCCATGCGACTCAAGGTTAATAATTTCACCGGGTTTCAGTGACATAAAAGTCATTTGCAGATAGTCTCCTGTCCACCTGGCTTCACGATAAAAGTTATTGCTTACAGTGGCTTCCTCAATATCCAGTACCCATGGTTTTTGCCCCATATCCTCCCGGCTTGTTTCCATCTTTTCCGAATCTTCGGTATCTGTTTCTTCCTTTGCCGTTTGTGACTGACAGCCTGCCAAAAGTAAAAAGATAGTCATGCATGCTGTGTAATAAAAACTTTTTCTCAAAATACTTAAACTTTTCATAGCGTATGGTTTATTTGTTGTAAAAATAATTTTGTTTATTTTACCCGGATTAATTATAAAACTATAGCGTTGTTTTGATAATTATGTGCAAGTTACTGAATTTTTATGATTTTTACAGCCAACAATTTTGTTGATTTTTTATCCTTTTGTTATTCTCAAAAAACCTGATAAAGCCTGGCAAGGTAACCTAAAATTCAATGGTGACTTTAACCCCATTTTCTGATGCTTCTTTGATAATCTGAAGTATTTCTTCATTGCTAAATTTTCTTTTCATCCATATAAAATCAGAGTCTATAATCTATAACTTTGTCCAACGTTTTTGGGGGCCATTATAAAAGTATTTTCCTTTGCAAAAATTTATAAGCTATGAGATCACTGTTATTACTTACATTTTTAATTTCTGCTGTATTATTCTCCAATAGTCTTTTTTCTCAGGAAGTTGATGAATACCAAAACAAAAGTAGTAATGGTTCTATTTCTGTATTTCTGGAATGCAATTCATGTGACAAAGATTTTATTCGAAGCTCCGTTACTTTTGTAGATTATGTTAGAGATAAAGAACTGGCAGATGTTCATATCATAATAACTACACAAAGGTCCGGAGTTAGCGGAGTAAATTGCATATTATTCTTTTCAGGATACGGGAGATTCGAAGAAATTGAGCATACCATAACATACTGGGCACCTACGTCAAGTACAGTTTATGAAATTCGTGAAGGACTTGTTGATCGCATAAAACTTGGTCTTGGACCGTTTTTGGCCAATACTGATTTAGCCGATCTTTTTACTGTTAGTTATACCGGTGATGCTGAATTCGAAAGGGTTGAATATACTGACCCCTGGCGTCATTGGGTTTTTCAGTTATACGGAGGAGCAAATTTTACCATGGAAAAATCCCAGAATGCTTTTAATGCCCGATATGGCTTTTATGCTGATAAGGTATCGGATGATTGGAAAATTCGTTTAAGGCCTTACTTTAACTATAATGTGAGAAATTTCATTACCGAAGATACAATAATATCCAGCCGGATACGTCGCGATGGCTTTGATGGATACGCTATAAGGAGCTTGAGTCAACATTGGTCTTTTGGCCTTTTCAGCGATATACTATCAAGTACATTTCATAATATGAATTTTAGTGTTGATGTTGGACCTGGATTTGAGTATAGTATTTACCCTTATAAAGATGCCACCAGAAGAGCAATTACATTTGCTTACAGGATAGGTTATTCCTATAATGACTACATAGAAGAAACAATCTTTGATAAGTTGACAGAGAATTTATTTGTACAGAGAATCCGGGCCTCAGTTTATTATGAACAAACCTGGGGTTCATTTATGACGGGCTTACAAGGTTCTCATTATTTTCATGATTTTAATGCAAACAGGGTGGAGTTTTTCACCACAATGAACTTAAGGCTTTTCAAGGGTTTCTCCTTAAGCCTTTCAGGAAATTTTGATCTTGTTAATGATTTGGTTTCATTACCAAAAGGAGATTTGTCATTAGAGCAAATATTACTTCAACAGCGACGTCAGGCTACTAATTATCAGGCTTATGGGACTGTAGGTATAACCTACACCTTTGGGTCGGACATCCAGAATGTAGTAAACACAAGGTTTTAGTAAATCAGTTAATACATAGATTATTGCCGGGATATCTGATCTTATTTGTCATTTTTATATTCTGGTTGCTACAATTTGATCCTGTAAAATGCAGTGCTTGTGGTAACGAATAGTTCATTTTTATTCTTTCCTCCCCAAGTCATTGAGTGTACACGTTCATCCAATTTGATTCGTTTAATTTCATTTCCGTCCTTATCTATAACAAGTATCAGCCCTTCGGCTAAATACAAGTTACCTTGATTGTCAGACACATTACTGTACTCACCTCTTTTTACAAATTCACTCATATTTGAAAGCATACCCTTGTCATCTGCATGAAAACGGTAAGTGATTTTGGAATCTTCATGGGTCACATAAACAGGTTCGCTTTGGTTTGGCGAAACTCCCATAAGCATTACCGAGCGCCCGAGATCAAAAGTATTGGGAATGATAGTAACACCATCCGGTGCAATAAAGCTTGTTTCGGCTATACGTGTGGTTACATCCTTAAAATCTTCTCTCCACCGGTGGGTAGGGTGAATTACACGTTCCACATTTTTCACCTCATTCGTTTTCACAAGCTTGAGTGTCTGCATGTCATCCGCATCATCAGGATTTATGGCATAGGCCTGAATTGCCCAGCCTCCATTACCCCAACCACTATATAAGGGATTATCGTCTGACAGTGTCTCGATTGTTTTTGGCTGTTCATCATCTTCAAAGCCCGGTTGTGGATCGTAACGGCAGATTACAATCAAATTATCCTGCGTATCAACGGCCAGCGAAAAAGGCTTGTAAGGGTAATCAGCATAGACGGAAATTGTGTTGGTTTCAGCAGACCAACGGTATACACGCTTCTGCTGATTATCACAGAAGTATACATTTCCCTCACTATCAGAAACGGCACCGGTAGCAAACTCATAGCCAAAGCCCTATTCGGGTTCTCATTGCTGTCAGATTTTTCCTTTCCGGTTATAGTCACTCTGGCAAAATCTCCCGGATATACAATCAGGTTTTTGTCCATATCGAAAATGGTGCGTTCAGGTAATTGCAAAACCTGCGTCCAGCTGCGCATATTACGAAATTCAATACGGTGGCTGTTGGATACTTTCACACCCCACGGTCGGGGCGTGTTCACACGGATCGTTCGGTACATCCAGAAATTAGCGAACATCAGGTC
>JBHEOF010000070.1:0-794 GCA_046261715.1 Bacteroidales bacterium | reverse complement strand
GATATATAAGCCTGCACTGGCATAAGTGTTAGCAGTCCATATATCTTTGAGTATTCCCCCACCATTGTTGGTAACCCAAAGGCTCCAGTACTGATTATCCCAGGCCAGATCCATTCCCCGGGAATAAACCGGCTCTGACGGACTGCTGATATTTTGTTCTCGTCTGCTGGTGTGGGAAGGCTGTCCCGGCTTTGCCATGTTGCCATGTCCTCCAACGAATTTCACATCATTGATCATGGAATTTTCATTGGCCATCCACTTCAGTCCTACTGCACGGTTATTATAAGCTCCTGTATTAATACCAATTCCATTGATTATATCGTCCCCTCCTTCTGATGACTCCAGCAAAGGAACGGGTGATCCAAACCCGCTAAAATTAGCCTCACTTTCATCAAGCAACAATTGAGTGGCATAAGGGTGCAGACCGATTAATGCATTTCCTTTATTCAATTTAATTGTTTCAGTGATCCGGTACCAACCTGCCGGCAGATAAACATTTTTGTGTTTGGCAATTGCTTCTTTGATCGCCTGGGTGTCATCTGTTTTGCCATCACCCAAAGCTCCAAAATCTTTGACATTAACCCATGTGTCCATGTGTGGCAAATCCGGTATGACTTTATCCAGTTTTTTGGGCACAAGGTCAACGGCTTCCATATCGATGACAGTTTTATAATCGGAATCATCAGACATATCATCCATGACCAAACCATATACAAAATTGTTGATCCGGTATTTATTTCCTTTTCCATCAATACTTGTTCCACTGGGTGAGAAGTACACAGGAACATCTACAT
>JBHEOF010000007.1:55347-67108 GCA_046261715.1 Bacteroidales bacterium | reverse complement strand
AATGGCTGCTTTTACCGATGCCAGCATAGGCGGAATATTAAGCACCACGCGTTGTGAACCGTCTTCGAGCGTTTCTTCTTTGTAGGCATGACTCAAAATGGCAAGGAACATGCGATCAAGTCCAATGGATGTTTCCACAACATAGGGCACATAACTCTCGTTGGTTTCGGGGTCAAAATACTGAAGCTTTTTGCCTGAGAATTTCTGGTGTGCTCCCAGGTCATAATCGGTACGTGAGTGCACTCCTTCCAGTTCCTTGAATCCGAAAGGAAATTCAAACTCAATATCTGCTGCAGCATTGGCATAGTGTGCCAGTTTATCGTGATCATGGAAGCGGAACAATTCTTCGGGCATACCCAGTGACTTGTGCCATTTCATTCGTTCTTCCTTCCAGTAATCATACCATTGCTTTTCTTCCCCGGGTCTTACAAAATACTGCATTTCCATTTGCTCAAACTCACGCATTCGGAAAATGAATTGCCGGGCAACGATTTCATTACGGAAGGCTTTGCCAATCTGTGCGATACCAAATGGGATTTTCATCCGTCCGGTCTTTTGCACGTTCAGGTAGTTTACAAAAATACCCTGCGCAGTTTCAGGACGCAGGAAAATCAGGCTGGCATCTTCACTCAGCGAGCCCATTTGGGTGCTGAACATAAGATTAAACTGCCGCACATCGGTCCAGTTTTTTGAACCCGATAAGGGGCAGGCAATTCCCAGTTCTTCAATAAGCGCTTTTACATCTTTGAGATCATTATTATCAAGGGCTTTTACAAACCGGGTGCGAATATTGTCGATTTTTTCCTGGTTGGCCTGCACCCGAGGATTGGTCTCACGAAACATCTTTTCATCAAAGGAATCTCCAAAACGTTTGGCTGCTTTATCAACTTCCTTATTGATCTTCTCCTCCAGTTTGGCCATATGATCTTCGATGAGAACATCGGCACGATATCTTTTTTTGGAATCTTTATTGTCAATCAACGGGTCATTGAATGCATCAACGTGTCCTGAGGCCTTCCAAACAGTAGGATGCATAAATATTGCAGAGTCGATGCCCACAATATTTTCATGGTACTGCACCATGGATTTCCACCAATAATCCTTTATATTATTTTTTAAGGCTGAGCCATTTTGTCCGTAGTCGTAAACAGCACTCAAGCCGTCATATATTTCACTGCTTTGAAAAATAAAACCATACTCTTTGGCATGGGCTATGATTTTTTTAAAAATATCTTCTCCTTTTTGCATACAACAAAATTTCTGTTTTTACTGGTTATTGAAGTTTAGGTTGGGGTGTTTTTAGAAATTTTTCCTTATTTATAACAACTTTCAGGCTTTTAGGAATAATAGTAAAAGTGAAGGGCGACTGGCCTAGCGATTCACCATCGGCTTCCATGAGCACCGGTGTTTTAGGTTCAATGATGATTTGTCGTCCCTGTAACATTTCCACTTTTTTATGTTTTCCTATAGTACCGTTATAAAGGCGGTTTACATTGGCTATTACAGACCATTTACTCATATCTTTAATCAGGGTAAGGTTAAAAAGACCATCATCGGGAATAGCGTCGGGAGCCTGTTTCATGCCGCCTCCGTTGTACTTTCCTATGGCCACTCCCATGCTAAACAGATGATGGTTTACTTCAGTACCATCTATGACAATCCGGGTAGGTACGGAGTGAAACGCAAACAACGACATGAAAATATTTTTAAAATATACCATAACATTTCCCCGTCCCATGTCTTTGTCGGCGTTGGTTTTTTGGGCAACCAGCCCGTCGAAACCAAGCCCCACCATATTAATAAAGTATCGAAGGTTGGTGCCCGGTCCGTTGGCAAAACTTACCATACCAGCATCCTGAATAAAAGTATCTTCTTTTTTCAGCAGTTTTATGCTTTTTTCATAATCGGTTGGTATGCCAAAAGTACGGCCCCAGTCGTTACCTGTTCCAACCGATATTACACCAATTGTGATATCGGTAGGATTAACACATTTTTCCCAGAAAATACCGTTAACAACTTCATTAAGAGTACCATCGCCACCAATGGAAATGATCTTTCGGTAACCTTTCTCAAGATATTCTTTGGTTAATGCAATGGCATGGCCTCTTTTTTCTGTGAAGAGGGGTTCAAAATCTATTTCATGCTTTTTCAGTAAAGCATTGATCTTCTCCCAGTCTTTTTTGCACTTTTTTACTCCTGCGTTGAGGTTAACAACGGCCAGCCATTTATTATCTGTTGCCTTTTCTTCCAATGCCTAGGTTTATTAGATTATATAAATCAGGGCTTTATAAAAAACCTTCGCTGATTTTCAGCGAAGTGCAAAAATACAAAAAAAAGGCTTAAGGACGTATCAGCTTTTTTTCAAGCAGCAATTGAGCTATCTGCACAGCGTTGGTTGCGGCACCTTTGCGGAGGTTATCGGCCACTATCCACATATCAATTGAGTTTTTGCGTGAAGGATCCTTCCGCAGCCGGCCTACAAAAACTTCATCTTTGCCCTCGGCAAACCTTGGCATAGGATATATATTATCTTCTACCTTGTCCTGCACCACAAGACCGGGAGAATTCATAAACAAATTACGGATATCCTGCACTTCGAAGGGTTTTTTCATTTCCACATTTACAGCTTCAGAATGGCCGCCTTTAACTGGAATACGAACTACAGTGGCAGTTATCTGAATATCGGGATCTTCCAGTATCTTGCGGGTTTCATTTACCAGTTTCATTTCTTCGGCAGTATACCCATTGTCAAGAAAGTCGCCTCCATGCGGGAAGCAGTTCAGATCAATGGGCCAGGGGTAAACCATTTCGGGATCCCTGCCGGCCCGCTCATCTTCCAGTTGCTTTACTGCAGCCACTCCGGTGCCGGTAACCGACTGATAAGTTGATATTACAAGTCTGGTAATACCATATTCTTTATGAATGGGATTGAGTGCAACAACCATTTGTATGGTGCTGCAATTGGGGTTGGCAATGATCTTTGAGTCGGCCGAAAGTGTGTGTGGATTTACTTCAGGAACCACAAGTGGTACTCCCGTATCCATGCGCCAGGCCGAAGAATTGTCAATGACAAAAGTGCCGGCGTTGGCAAATTTTGGTGCCCATTTTTTTGATACTCCTGCTCCGGCAGAAAAAATGGCTATGGCAGGCTTTGCATCCAGTGCATCCTGTATGCTGCAAACCACCCATGTTTTGTCACCAAAAGAGACGATCTTACCCGTTGACCGCTCAGAAGCCGCAGGGTAAAAATCACTTACCGGGAAATCCTGTTCCTGCAATACCTGCATCATTACCTCACCCACCAGACCGGTAGCTCCTATCAATGCCAGTTTCATATTTGAATATTTAGATGAATTTCGTTTCCAGTTAATTGGCAAAAATAGTATATTTACTTACCATTCAAAAATCATATCAGGAATGATCAAACAATTTGCTATACTCTTTCTGTTCTTTTTCCCGTTGTGGGTTTCAGGGCAGTTTACCGATGATTTCAGCGACGGAGATTTTACGCAAAACCCTGCCTGGTTTGGCAACTCCGATAAGTTTATCGCAGATGAGCAGGTTTTGCAGCTCAATGACAATCAGGCCGGACAATCGTGGCTTGCCACAGTAAGTTTTGTAATGGATTTTACCCAATGGGAGTTTTGGGTAAGACTGGCCTTTACACCCTCCAGTAACAACCATCCCCGTATTTATCTGGTAAGCGATTCAGATGACCTTTCGGGGCCATTGAACGGTTATTACCTGCGCATCGGGAAAGATGGTACCGATAATAAACGGCTTTACTTTTACCAGCAAACAGGTGAAACTTCTGAAGAAATTCTGGAAGGAGCAACCAACCTTGCCACTTCATCCAATAACCTGCTACGCATAAAAGTAACTCGTGATGATCAGGGAAACTGGGAGTTTTGGACCGATCCTACAGGGGGTGAGTTGTTTACACCACAGGGAAATGTTTCTGATAATACATTCACCTCTACCCAAACTTTTGGAATCTTATGCAATTACACTATATCAAATTCCGACGCATTTTATTTTGACGATTTTTATGTGGGCGATATTATTGAAGATACATCTATTCCTGAGATTACCCGTTTTACAGTTACCGATCCCAATACGCTTGAAATATATTTCAACAAGGCTGTTGAGCCTGTAACAGCCCAAAACACCAACAACTATTTTGTAAATAAAGGTATCGGGCCACCGGCTATTGCTGTATTGCCTGATGAAGAACCCAATAAGATAATACTGATATTCACACAAAATTTTACAGAAGCTGAAGAATATACCTTATCGGTATTGAATATCAAAGATTATTCAGGGAATGTTATGTTACCCTTTACGGGAAATTTTACCTGGTATGTACCTGTAAAATATGATGTGGTATTCAATGAAATCATGGCAAATCCCACACCAACCATTGCTTTACCTGCTCATGAGTATGTTGAGTTTTACAACACATCTGACTTTCACATAAACCTTGAGGGATGGACTTTTCAGCACGGAACAACCGAAAGAGAAATTGCTGAAGGCACCATACCACCTAAAGGATATATTGTTCTTACTCATCCGGCAGCATTGGATGAGTTTCCTGATTTTGGTAATGTGGTGGGCGTACCTGGTTTGTCAACCACGGCCCTTACCAATGCAGGAACCCTGCTCACACTGTATGATAAGGAAGATAATTTAATTTCCTGGGTAAGATATGATGAGAGTTGGTATGGCGATCCCTCAAAAGCAGATGGTGGCTGGGCACTGGAGAAAATTGACCCCTATAATCTTTGCCAGGGAGCAGAAAACTGGAAAGCCAGTATTGACACCCGCGGAGGTACACCCGGAATGACGAATTCTGTAATGGGAAGCAATCCGGATACAGATAAACCATACCTGCTCAGAGCGGGTTATGTAAGCCCTAACCGCATAACTATCTTTTTCAGCGAAAGTATGGTCCCTGGGTTTCTGGCAAATACTGACAATTATACCATAACACCCGGATCAAACGAAGTAACTGCCACGGGAATTTATTTCCCCGATGCCATGAAAGTGGATCTTTTTCTCTCGGAACCGCTTGAATCGGGAGTAATTTATAATGTAGAAGTATCTGATTCGCTTGCCGATTGTGAAGGAAATGAACTTACCGGAAATATCGTGAGAGTTGGTATGCCCGAAGTTGCCGACAGCATGGATATGGTTATCAATGAGATACTTTTTAATCCGCCCGACAGAGGTGTAAGATATGTTGAAATTTATAACAGATCTGAAAAGATCATTGAATTGAAAGACCATATACTTTCATCAAAAGATACGATCATAGGTGTACTGACAGGAATTCGTGAAATTTCAGAAGAAAGCAGGTTGCTGTTTCCGGATGAATATATGGTACTTTCTTCCGACCCTGATATTGTAAAAAGCCAGTACATGACCATCAATCCTATGAATTTTATTTCCATGACCCTATCATCCATGACCAATAGCAATGGTATAGTATTACTGGCAGGTAAGGGGCAGCAGGTTATTGATATGCTGGTTTATGACGAAGATATGCATTATCCGCTTCTTACCGATAAAAAAGGGGTTGCTTTGGAAAGATTAAATTATCACAGACCCACACAAAACAAATCAAACTGGCATTCGGCAGCACAAAGCGCAGGGTTTGGAACGCCGGGCTACAAAAATTCACAGTTTACTCTGGATCCGGAGGGCCGGCAGGAAGTATTTGAAGTGTATCCCAAAGTGTTTTCTCCTGATAATGATGGGGTGGATGATGTTCTTAACATCGGATATTCACTCGAAAATCCCGGCTACACAGCCAATGTAAGGATTTTTGACAGCAGGGGCCGACTTGTTAAAATGTTGAGCAAGAGTTTTTTGCTTGCTACCGAAGGGGTGATTATTTGGGATGGAACAACGGATGATAACCTGAAGGCCGATGTGGGCATCTACATTATTAACATTGAACTTTTCGATCCGGAAGGAAATGTGCGCAATTATCGCAAAACGGCAGTAGTAGCAGCAAAATTTTGAAACCCACTATAAGGTCACAGCAATGGTTGCTACCCAAAGGCGGGCTCCCTTTATTTCCTTTATTTGGGCAGAGCAGGCTTCAAGGGTAGAGCCGGTGGTGATTACATCATCAACCAGCAAAATATTTTTACTTCGAAAAACTTCAGGGTTTTTAATACTAAAAACACTTTCTACGTTCTCCCAGCGTTTGAAACGCGCTTTTCGGGTTTGTGTGGAGGTGCTGCTGACCTTTACCAGGTTGTTTTTTATCAAAGGTTTATTAAAAGTTTTGCTTATACCTTCGGCAAAGATCTCACTCTGGTTGTATCCTCTTTTGTGCTGTTTACGCGGGTGCATGGGCACAGGAACAATTATGTCAACCGGTTCCCATAATGGATTATTTGCAAGTTTGCTGCCAAGTAACTTGCCCAGATAATGGCCAATATCGCGTTTTCCCCGGTATTTAAACTGATGAATGAGGTTTTGTACTTTTCCACCCTTCTGGAAATAAAATATTGAAGTGGCCGTTTCTACATCAACCCTGCCCCATAAAATCCGGGTAACGGAATTTTCGCGTTCATTTTGTAAATGGGTCTGGGGTAAATGATACAGGCAAAAACTGCACAGGCATTCTTCGTTTGCTACAAGCGCTTTCTGGCACGCATAGCACAAACGGGGATAAAATAGGGCAAAAAAATCACCTGCATATGTGGAAAGAATTTTCATAAACTGTTAAAAAGTTCATAATAACATTTTCCTGCAAAAGTATTTCTGTATTAAAAATAGTATAAATTTGCAAATTGTATAGGTATTTTCTACGGGTTTTGAGTGTAAGGACAAAAATTACCGTAAATCCGTAAATAAATAAAGCAGAAAATTATCATAAACATTAAATACTCCGATCGATAAATGGACAGCAATAACAAAACCCCCAATCAGCCAACTGAAAAATCCAAACCTGTTTCCAATACAAAAAACCCCAATGAAAAAGTGTATAAGGGAACTATTCTGGTATTGGTAGTGATAATAGCCGTACTAACTTTTATGCTGATCACCAGCAGGCAATCACTCAAAGAAGTATCAACCGAGAAAACCGTTGTATCAGAAATGAATATGGAGCTGGAGGCCGAACTCGAGCAGATTCTTGCCGAATATAACCAGGTAAAGAATGAGTACGATAGTGTGCTTACTACGCAGGATAGTATCATACAGGCCAATGCAGGTGAAATCAGAAGACTGATTGCTCAGCAGGCCGATTACCGAAAAATTCAGCGCGATTTAGGTTTGTTAAGAGATATTGCCCAGGATTATGTGGTTAAGATGGATAGCCTTTATACCGAGAATAAAGTACTGAAAGATGAAAATGTTGCCATGCAGGAAGAAATCCAAAGGGTTACTCAACAAACTACCGAACTGGCTCAAACCAAAGAAGAACTGGAAAGTCAGGTTGAAGTTGCTTCAGCTTTGAGAGCTTTTCAGATCAATGCAACACCCATAAGGATAAGGGGGCGTGGCCGTGAAGAAGAGACTGACAGGGCACGCCGAACCGATCAGATCAGGGTTTGTTTTACCGTAGCAGCTAATCCGGTTGCAGATCCTGGCAACAAGAATGCTTATGTTAGAATTGCCGATCCACAAGGTGAAATACTCCGTATTAGTGATGAAGACCAGTATTCGTTTACTTTTAGTCAAGATACCCTGCAGTTTTCAATGAGGGATCAATTCAATTATCAGAACCTGGATACGGAAATATGTATGGACTGGTTCGGTAGCGACGAGTATGAAGAGGGTTTGTACCTGGTATCGGTGTTTACTGATGAATTTCGATTGGGCGAAACACAGTTTTCTCTCAGGTAAAACTTTTTTATATGAATAACCGGAATATCTGTATTTTTACTGAACTTTAAATGCTCTTGTTATGGAAAACTCCGAAAATCAGTATCTCTATGAAGTTGAGAACACCCGAAGGTCCAACGGTTCGGGAGTAATAATCTTCCTGTCAGTTCTGGCTGTTTTGCTTGCTATTGCAGGTGCTCTGCTTCTCAGACAAATGCTAAAGGCCCGTTACGAGTCGCAGGTGGCCACACTACAGGTTCAGGAAGTTTCTGATGAACGCGATTTGCTCATTAACCAACTGGATGATCTTGAAAATCGTTATGCTCAGCTGTCAAGAGATCATGAGGATTTGCAGAAGCTTTTCCGCGAAGAAAGGCGACGGGTAAATCAGCTCAGAGCGCAGATCCAGGGGAGTGGTCCTATTGGAAAGGGTGAATCCATGCCTTACCGGGAAAAGGTTGAAGAGTTAGAAACTCAACTGGAGAGCTATGAAGAGCAAATAGCACTTTTACTGGAAGAAAATGAAACGCTTAATATTGAAAATGCCCAGATAAGATCAAATCTGGCACAGGTGCATTTGCAAAATCAGGAACTGGAGCATGAAACTGAAAATCTTAGAGAGAAAATAGAAATTGCATCTACCATAAATATTTCCAATGTAGATGTGCTTGCTTTGCGGGAGAGAAGGAAATGGGATGAACCTACCACACAAGCCCGAAGAGCAGATAAACTCAGCATCTGTTTTAATGTAAACCGCAATATGATAGCATCTCCGGGCGAACGTGACTTTTTCATTCGTATCATCGACCCTCAGAATGAAGTTTTAACAAAATCTGAAGATGACATTATGCCTTTTGAAGGTGAAACTATTCAATACTCCATTAAAGAAACCATTGATTTCCAGAATGTGGGGCAGGACTTGTGCACAGAATGGGAACAGGAAGAAAACTTTCAAAAAGGGTACTACAGTGTTGTGGTATTTTGTGAAGGGAATGAAGTAGGGTATAAACTTATCGAACTGGAATAAGAGCAAATCAAGTAAAAACTCAAATTACAAACCGGGGGCAATGATTTTGCCTCCGGTTTTTTTACGGTCAAAATTATTACTTTTGTGCTCCTGCTGGTTTTCAGCAAAAATTAATACCATAAAATCCCGAATAATGAAAATTTCATTCAACTGGCTGAAAGATTATCTGAATATTGAAGAAAGTCCCGAAAAGGTCGCTGAATGGCTTACCGATTGCGGACTGGAAGTAGAAGGTCTGGAAAAAACCGAAAGTATAAAAGGAGGACTTAAAGGTATTGTAATTGGAGATGTGCTTACCTGTGAAAAGCACCCCGATGCCGATCGTTTGAGCATCACCACTGTTGATATCGGTACAGAAGTAGTTCCTATTGTATGCGGAGCACCCAATGTTGCCAAAGGCCAGAAAGTGGTGGTAGCCACCGTGGGTTCCACACTGTACACCCATGCAGGAGAAAACTTTGAGATTAAAAAGGCCAGAATCAGAGGTCAGGTTTCAGAAGGGATGATATGTGCTGAAGATGAACTGGGCCTGGGCGACAACCATGATGGCATAATGGTGCTGAAAACGGATGCAAAACCCGGAACTCCCGCAGCAGATTTTTTTAAGATAGAAACGGATTATTGTATTGAAATAGGACTTACTCCCAACCGTATTGATGCTGCTTCACATCTGGGAGTAGCCCGCGACCTGGCTGCAGTGATCAACCATCTGCATCCTAACCAAAAAATCAAGCTGCAGAAGCCTGATATCAGCAACTTTAAAATTGATGACACAAGTTCCGATATTGAAATTATTATTCAAGACCCGGATGCTTGCCCACGGTATGCCGGTATTTGTATTTCGGATGTCACAATTCACGAATCACCAGATTGGTTGAAAAACCGACTGAAGATCATCGGGCTGAAGCCCATCAACAGCCTTGTGGATATCACCAATTTTGTGTTGCATGAAACAGGGCAACCGTTGCATGCCTTTGATTATGACAAGATCACAGGCCAAAAGGTTATAGTGAAAAAGTCACCCAAAGACACACCTTTTGTAACCCTCGATGAGGAAGAAGTGGAATTAACCGGCGATGACCTGATGATTTGCAATACCGAAGAACCTATGTGTATGGGAGGTATATTGGGGGGTATTCATTCGGGAGTAACAGAAAGCACAAAGAATATTTTCCTGGAAAGCGCATATTTCAATCCGGGTACTATTCGTCGTTCGTCAAAACATCATACCATTAACACCGATGCATCTTTTCGTTTTGAACGGGGTGCCGATCCGCAAATGACCCTGTTTGCACTTAAACGTGCAGCCATGCTCATAAAAGAAATTGCCGGCGGAAAGATCACTTCCGAAGTGCTGGATGTATACTCCAAACCCATTAACCCCTGGCAGATCAATTTTCGTTACGAAACTGCCGACCGGTTGATCGGTAAAGTGATTGAACATGATGTAGTAAAAAATATCCTTACATCTCTTGAAATGACAATCCTTGAAGAATCAGCAGATGGATTTCAGTTGGAAATACCTCCCTTTAAGGTAGATGTTACACGCGAAGCTGATGTGGTGGAAGAGATACTGAGGATTTACGGTTACAATAATGTGGAGCTGCCAGAACGGCTTCATTCGTCTATTGTTTCCACACCAAGGCCCGATAAGGAACGTATACAGAATATCGCATCGGATCTGCTCAGCAGCCGGGGTTTTGTGGAAATCATGAACAACTCTCTCACCAAAGCATCATACTATACCAACGAACTGTTTGATGAGCAAGGCACGGTAAAGATTCTCAATCCACTGAGTCAGGACCTGGGTGTAATGCGCCGCAATTTGTTTTTTGGCGGTATGGAAACCATCTCATGGAACCATAACCGAAAGGTACACGATCTGAAGATTTTTGAATTTGGAAATGTATATCACCACGAACCGGAAAAGGGTAAACCCCGCCCCGACAAGTTACCCGGTTACCGCGAGCAACGCATGCTGGATGTTTTTATAACCGGAAATTTAATGCGGGAAAGCTGGCATGAAAAGCAAAAACCCGCCGGCCTATTTGATCTGAAATCGGAGGTAATGATCTTACTAAACCGGATGAACATTCCTGTTGAAGATGCTACGATGGAAGAGATTCATGGTGAAGGTTTCATTGAAACAGGTTTGCGTTGCACCTTCAACGGTAAAATGCTTTTTGAGCTGGGAGAGGTTGCCCGCCGCTGGATTAAAGCCTTCGATCTGAAGCAGGAAGTGTTTTATGCCACCCTGAACTGGGAGCATGTGCTGCAATTGATTGATCGCAAGCCTATCGTGTTCAGCGAAATTCCCAAATTCCCCGAAGTGCGCCGCGACCTGGCCCTGCTGCTGACAAAAGATATTCGTTTTGAGCAGATTGAAACCCTGGCCCGTAAAACAGAGCGCAAACTGCTGAAAAACGTCAGGCTGTTCGATATTTATACCGATGAGAAAATGGGCGAAGATGCGAAATCCTATGCAGTAAGTTTTACCCTGCAGGATGAAGCCAAAACCCTTACCGACAAAGAGATCGACAAGGTAATGGATAAGATTGCCAATACCCTGAAGCGGGAGCTCGGTGCTTCTATCCGGTAGTAACAACCATATGGATTAAGCAGTTTAATATTTTTTAGTCCGGGCAGGAGCTTAGTCCTGGCCGGACGGGTGACTGAAAGCTGCCCCGTAAGTTTCAGTAGCTCTCACAAATTTCAAACAACTTTTTTACGGCTTTTTTATCCTGGCTGAATCGGCAGGGGGTTTGGGTTTTGTTTTCGAAATATTTGCCGGTAATGCCTTTTAATGACGGATCGGTGGCACAAAACAACGGTGTTGCTGCTCCCTGGTCAGGGGTTTCCCAGCCACCGTAACCGAGGTTATTGCTGAGTTTGGAG
>JBHEOF010000007.1:13555-55337 GCA_046261715.1 Bacteroidales bacterium | reverse complement strand
TTGCCGGTAAGCTGTGTCATTATTGTAACTGCGATGGGAAAATCAGAAGGTGTGCATTTTATATAAAAAAACCGCAGCGGAACATACCGCTGCGGTTTTTAAATAGGATAGTAAATACCCGTTAAGTAATTTGTATTTACTGAAGTACCACTTTGTAAACATGCACATTGTCGGCAGTTTCAATACGCAGGAAGTAAACGCCCGATGCAAAGCCTTCCATATCGTAATTGAGTTGCTGCTCACCGGCAAAAGCTTCTAGGTTGCGTGTTTCCACCAGCTGACCGTGCTGATTGCTCAGGCTGATGGTCATAGGCTGATTGTTGCCGCTTAAAGAAACCTGGAACCTGTCGGTTGCCGGATTGGGATAAATGCTGATACCCTCTGCAATTTCATTCACATCGGTAGTAATGTGCGTAAGGGTAACATTGATATTTACATGATTATTCAGTACCATAAAACTACCATTGTAGTCACGGTGTTCGGCACTCTGGATGCTGTAGTTATAGGTACCCATAACCATTTCATGCATTTCGTAATGACCTGCATCATATTCTACATCATCAACAACAATTACAGCATCGGATACTACATTACCAAAGTTGTCGTCGATATTGAATGTTACAATGAAACAAGGTTCCATTACGGCATCAATATGTACATTTTCATCAACAACCTCAACTTCTCCTGAAACTGAGGTGTATCCTTCTTTGGTTAAAGTATATTCAAATACGCCTTCTTCCAGGCCGGTAACAGTATAGTTTCCTGCGTTGTGGTTCTGGCCGTTGAATGTAAGAACCGCATCAGTAATATCGTCTCCGGCGTTATCCTTTACAGAGAAAGTAACCATTAGTCCGGTAAGTTCGTAATGAACGATTACTTTCCAGGTATTATTGGGAACATATGCATAATCTGCATTTGATCCTGAACCACCCCATGTGCGGAAGGCATGTAGTTCGAAGGTAATTTCGCCGCCACCTTCAACGCCGTTGGCTATTTCAAGGTCTGTACGGTTGTAGGTATGTGTACCTGCAGAATTAGAAGATGGGCCACTGGTAACAGAACTTTCGGATGTACCCCCTTCACTTACACAGCGAATAATTGATCTCTGTTCGCTCATCCAGGCACCATTATGAGAAGTCATCTGATATTCCACATCCACACCGGTAATTTCTGCATTTTCGGGAATGGTAACGGTAAGAACACCTGGTTCACCAGCACTGCTTTCACTGTTAGGACTGGAGTTAAAGGTAGTTGGAATATCGCCAAGATCGTACAACGGCGCCTGACCAATGATAATTTCCCGGCTATCGGTGAAGTCGTATTCACCGGTAACAGCTTCGTAATTGATGGTAGCAACAGTTTCCAGTGGTGTTGTTGCCGGTGAGGAAACAGTAACTACTGCATCGGCCATTGCCTGGGGTTCCAATCCATCCAGTTCAGCGGTTTGTTCAATGAAGAAAACCCACTGGCTGTCGGTGGTTGCCATCACTTCAATGCTTTGAGAGGTGGCATGACCCACATTCTGCACCTGCAAAATAAGATCGGCTGTTTCACCCGGATCGAGTACGCCGGGATTGTGTTCACCTTCATCTTCAATGGTTAACTCGAGAAACTCAAGAACAGGTGCTGCAGCGGTAAGTTTCAGTGTAGATTCCCACACATCTTCACCATCAGTAATTTGCAAAACTGCTGTTGCACGGTATTGGTCGGGAACATTATTGGCAACGGTGAAAGAGAATGCATCTTCTAAAGTTGCGGTATTACCGGTATCGCCGCTGGGCACATCACCAAAATCAACCGGATCAGTTGAAGTGAGTGTGAAGAATTCATCGTCGATCAGCAGGGTTGCCGAAACATTTTCCGCATCTTCAATACCTACGTTTTTCACTGTCACATCAACAGATGTGGTTTGATCATAAGGCAGGAAGCCGCTGTCATGGTTTACAGTAATATTATCAAGCACCACATAGGGGCCATCAGGAGGAATTACCTCAATGCCTTCATTGATGTATGTTACCTTATTGAAAGCAGTAATGGTAAGGGTAAGGTTCATGGGCTGATCAATTTCCACATCAAAGGGTATTGTTGCCATGCCGTCTTCCACATATGCACGTCCTGCAATAACCACTTCTTCTTCCGTTTCGTCATAATATGTAAGGGCTACTGTGGCAGCTTCGGCATTGTCAACCTGTACTTCAAATTCGGTGGTACCGATAAGGATCACCGGGTTGTATGCCAACTCTAGCTCCTGTGGGCCTTCGGTGCGTACCATAAGGGTGGGGTCACCAAAAAGGATCCATGTTTCGTGGGTTTGTATTCCCCCTGAGCCATGGGCGGGAATCATAGACATACTTCCGTTGATAGAAAGACCACCAAAAGTTCTTTTGATGGTTTCGTGGCCAACTATACTTTGCTCAGAAAGCAGGGCAACCATTTCATCCTGCCCGGTCATTGGGGGTTGCCATAACTGGTTGATGGTTGACATCATGGTACCGATGGCACCTGTGGGTTCACCGTCGTGAGTGGCGCGCATCCAGGCTTCAGCAAAGCAGAAGTTGCCAACAAAGTTACCATTTACGCAAGCTACCGACCATATAAAGGGCATTTTACCGATATTGGTAAGCTGGTTAACTTGGGTAATACTGTAATTGGCTACACTCCACCCGGTAACCGAACCGTGATTACAGAAGTTGATGATGCTGGAACCTCCGTTGATATCGCCGGAGATATCTGCTGCTGTTGTATTGGGTACGCCAGGTACACTACCATCATACCTTTGAGTAACCACGTCGTAAGTAAAGTTGAGCAGTGTATCGCGGATAAGGTTCATATGCACGTAGTCGGCTTCTCCGTTGTGTCCACCTCCGGCGCCTTCATTTCTGGCAATACCGATACCGTTGCTGAGCCATGTGTCAGCTTCGGTCATATCTCTCTCATAATGGATCATACGCTGTACCTGGGTTTCCACTTGTGCTACGGTTTCAGCAGAAAACCTTCCCACAAAAATGTCATTGTATGAGTTTGTACCTGTCAGGAAACCATATGCATTATCGGAATGGCCGCTGCTGGTGCTCATGGGCGGAATCTGTGGTCCATCACCAACCAGAAGAAGGTATGCAAAGTCTTCGTTTTCGTTGTAATAGTTTTGCACATAGGATTTGATGTCAGCAGGCGTTGATCCGGCTTCAGATTTGGGAACCATAACCGTTTTACGACCTGTTTGTTTTTTCCAGTCAACAAAGGGTTGCATGGCATCCACAAAATCTTCATAGGCGATGATAAGCAGACTGCCTTCTTCTCCATCAAGCAAAGGATAATTTTTTTCAGCTGACGGAGCATTCAGGAAAAAATGATTATAAATTTTTCCGAATTCAGGCTCCAACCTGATTTCATCGTGTTTACGTACCAATGGTTCTCTGCCGGGAGTACCGGTAGAAAACACTTCTACTGTGATATCCGTATACACCCTGAGGGTTTGTGTAACCGGGTTATACTGGAATGGGAAGATGGTAACAGTTTGACCACGGAAATCTCTCATGATAAAGGGTTCTTCCAGTTGTGCAAGGTCACCGGGCCAGAATGCATCTTCGTTGTACACTTCACCATAGGTAAAGGGAACATCTTCCGGACGGATATCGCGGGTAAAATGACCCTTTGACGGAGCCACACCAACATTAGTGAATTCAGTGTATTTTGAATCCACAATTTTAATATCCATTTCGTAAAGATCAGGAATGATAACAGAAGTATAAAGCTTTGCCATGTCGGGCATACCTTTTTCGGTAATGAGCACACCATCATCAACCGAAATGATGCTTTCCACACCACGGGGTGTTCTGATCTGTTGCTCAAAAAAGCCTTCCAGACTAAACTGAATCCTTGTTTGTTCAATATTGCTCTCAATGAGCCGTACCTCTGAGGGAGACTGAGAGGAATTGTTGATTCCGGTCCAGCTTAACTGAGCCGTTGCCGGATGCAAGAGTGCCAGAAAAACAATTGAAAATAGTAACGTAATTCTCTTCATAATGTGTAATATTAAATAGGATATTGGTTTATATTCAATAAAATATGGTCAGACCCGTATTTGCTGGTCTGACCATATTTATTAATAATTTACTGAAGCACAACTTTTTCAATGATTACTTTATCCTGAAAATCGAGACGAATATAATAAATACCCGCAGAATACCCGTCAAGATTTATGTTAAACTGTTTATGTCCGTCGGGGGTTACATTCTCTTTCTGCATTATCTGTCCCTGGTAATTGGTAAGTGACCAGATGAATGGCTCAGTGTTACCGGAAATATCCAGTATCACGTTTCCTCTGGTAGGATTGGGATAAATATTCACATTCAGATTTCCTGCTATATCATCTACAGAAGTTTCAATGTGGGTAAGGGTAATATTTACGGCAACATCAGAATTGAGAACCATAAAGCTTCCATCATAATCATGATGATTTTCACTGTGTATTACATAACTGTAACTACCATAAACCATCTCATGCATTACGTATTGCCCTGCCTCATGTTCTTCACCATTCACGGCAATTACCGCATCGGCAACCACATTTCCTAAATTGTCATTGATATTGAATGTTACTGTATAACAGGGCTCAAGTACAGCATCAAGAGCAATGTTCTGATCAATTACTTCAACTTCACCTTCAACGGTTGTGTAACCTTCTTTGGTAATGGAATAGCTAAACGTGCCTTCCTCAAGACCTGTTACGGCATATACACCGGCTGTATGGGTAAACCCGTCGAATGTAAGTATAGCATCGTTAAGGGTGTTGCCATTGTTGTCTTTCACATTGAAAGCAACACTATAACCCTGTATTTCATAATGCACAATTACTTTCCAGGTATTATTGGGAACGTAATTATATTCAGTATTTGAACCGCTTCCACCCCATGTGCGGAATGCATGCAACTCAAAGGTAATTTCTCCGCCACCTTCCACATCATTGGCAATTGCCAGGCCGGTGCGGTTGTAGGTATGTGTACCGGCAGAGTTTGATGAAGGTCCGCTTGTAACGGAAGATTCCGTTGTACCTCCTTCTGATACGCAACGGATAAGTGATCTTTGTTCGCTTATCCAAGCTCCGTTTTGTGCGGTCATATCGTATTCCACATCAACACCTGTAATGACGGCATCCTGTGGAATGGTTACGGTAAGAACGCCCGGTTCAGTAGCACTGCTTCCGGTATTGGGGCTGGAATCGTAGGTTGACGGAATATCTCCTATGTCATAAACAGGAGCCTGGCCAATAATGATTTCTTTGGTTCCTGTGAAGCTGTATTCACCGGTTTCGGCCTGGAATACAATTTCCGCAGGAGTTTCCAATGGTGCATTTTCAGATGCTGTTACAGTGAATGATGCTTCATCGGTTGCAGCAGGAGCAAGGGCATCCAGTTCTGCAGCAGTTTGCTGTATGTTCAGCCATTGGCTGGCAGATGAAGCACTTACATCGATACTTTGTGATGTGGCGTGACCGGTATTTTTAACAACGATGATCATGTCTCCTGATTCGCCCGGGTCAAGGGTTCCGGGGTTCAGACCACCATCATCAATGATAGTAAGCTCTTCAAACACCAGCTCGGGTGCATTGGCAGTAACTTTAAGATTGGATTGCCAATCACTGTCACCATCGGTAAGATCAAGCACAAAAGTAGCAGCATACTGATCGGGTACATTACCTGCAACCTGCAGGGTGAATGCATCCTCTACAGTTGCTGTGTTACCGGTTTCACCTGCATTAACAGGGCCGAAAACCACAGGATCGGTATTTACCAGTGTAAAGTAAGGATCATCAATCAGCAGGGTTCCGCTGATGCTGGTGGCGTCATCGGCACCTACGTTTTTAACCGTTACATCTATGGTAACGGTTTCACCGTAAATGAATGCTTCTTCCGTGTTGTTTATCTCAAAATGGTCAAGCACCACAAAAGGTCCTTCAAGCGCCGCAGCCGGAACATCAACAATGTAAGGGATGTGCTGGGCTTTGGTAACCACTATGGTAACATCACCTCCATCCAAAACGGGTTCAATGGGTACTTCTACTTCACCGCTTGCATCCACAAAAGCAGCACCATGCAGTACGCCGTCTTTTGAAACGGCCACATATGAGCCCGGTAAAGCTTCAACGGTATAAGTATCCAGGCCAATAGGAAGTATAGGCATGTGAAAAACTTCGTTTTCAATACCCTGTGTATGGTAAATAAAAGTTGATGGGTCGCCAAAAGTGTGGTATGCCTGCCAGTAATATAAAGGGCTTGAATGGCTGGGGTAGTTTTGAACATCCACTTCCGTAACAGCAAGGTTGCCAACAAATTTTAGGGCAGCCACGGAAAGATAATCAGAAACAAAGGGAGCATCATATGCGCCTAAAGTAGTTTCTTCAGCAGTAGGTACATATCCGCCGTTATTACCTGAAATTGGGAATGCACCTACCGCCCAGTAAAAATCTTCAAACCAATAGGTGTTGGGTGCTGAGCCGATATAGGCAACTGCACCTTTATCAGGAGCACGCATCCAGGCTTCACCAATACTCTCGGTATGGCTGAAAAGACCACTCAGACAACAGTTTCCAACTGCAAGAGGGTATTTCCCTGTATTGGTCATATTATAAATATCACTTGCGTTTAATGTAGGGCTCCCCCATGATGTAGGAGAACAGTGGGCTGTATAGTTGATGAGACTGACAGAAATACGTTCGTTATCATAACAACCCGTATAACTGCTCAGGTATACGTTTACATTATTGTAACCATGGGCAGCATTAAAATAGTTTTGTGTACCATAATGTATTGTGGGTTGGCCTACTGCAGGATTCCATGAAGCGTCGGATCCAGCAATGAGTGTTACATCATCCAGGTAGCTGGGGTCGTCAAATTCGTATCTTTCGTAGTAAAGAATTTTGTCAAGCTGGGTTTGTAATTCACCGGTATTTCGCGCAGAAAGTCTTCCGTAATACATTTCGGGGAAATAATCGCCGTCAACGGAAGCATAGTATAGGTCGGTAACCTGATTTGATGATGAGCCTATAGCTGAGGCAGGGAGTTTATCGGAGTCTCCTACCAGCACCAGGAAGGTGGGTGCAGGGTCTTCGGGTGTACCGCTGTTATATTGCGCGTGAATATAAGACTGGATTGCAGAGGCCGTGGTTCCGATCTCATCGGTATATGCTATGGTAATGAAGAATCCCTGTTGTGTTTTCCACTCAATAAAAGGCTCAAGGGTTGCTTCAAAATCGCGGTGCGATACGATGAGCATTTTGATGGGGTTTTTGGTAAGATCAGGATGATCGTCGTAAACATCGCGACTATCTGGGGTATTCAGGATTTGAGAATACAACACGTCAAAATAGGGTGAAAATGTAGAAGCTTTAATATGGCTTGTGAGCTCATTGTCAGCATTTTCAAAACTTATTTCCACTTCAATATTATTATAAACCTTGATGGTGCCTTCTGCAGGGTTATATCTGACGGGTGCAATTGTAAGCCTGGCAAGGCGTATGCCGCGCAAAACCCCAAGCACTTCTACATCTGCCAGCTCCATTTCAGCAAACTTGCTTTGTGAGTAGGCTTCCAGGTTGTATTCAAAGGGTACTTCTGAGGGGTTCATATCTTTGCGTAGAGATGGTTGCACAGGCATTACAGGATTATCAATTCCGTAATCACTCAGCCTGTATTCGGTTTCTGTATAATTTACTATCGAAACATTTACTTCTGCACCAAATGGAATTTCAATAAGATTTTTGGCTGCAGGAAGTTTGGGAGTTCCCAGTTGACCTACTGAGTAAGCATTATCAAAACTGATCTCCTGAAATTCTCCCTTTTCTGTTTTTACAGTGATCGCATTAATAGCGTCAAAACTGTAAATAACATTCAGTGTTTGCCTGGTGTTTTCTGTTACAACTGTTTTGTTATCAGTTGCCTCCAGATTAATACGGTTTTGGGCTGAAAGATTGCCCGCAAAAACAATAACCAGTAAAATGGTAACGATGTGAAAAGGTACAAAAAGACCTTTCAAGTTGAA
This sequence comes from Bacteroidales bacterium, assembly GCA_046261715.1. Lineage (GTDB taxonomy): Bacteria > Bacteroidota > Bacteroidia > Bacteroidales > UBA7960 > SKVR01. The sequence goes on along the minus strand of JBHEOF010000007.1, from coordinate 47,297 downwards.
TTGTAAGTTTTTCATCATGTGGTTTAATGGTAATGTAAGTGTTAAATAATAAGTTGCATATTTTCAAATGAAGTAATCAGGAAGGATGATAAATTCTATTAAACAGGCATTTAGCAAAGCATGTTTTTTAAAAAAAATCAAATAACACTCTCTGACTTAATTTCATATTATTATATGGGGGCCAAAGATATGGAAAATGTTCCATAATTACAATTATTTTGATGATTAGGAAGTCTTTGCCAAATGCTTAATAAAGCAAAATACAGCGAGTTATATAAACTTACAGTCCTTTGAATCTTGTAAACTCAACAAAATATGAATATATTTATATTATTTACATGTTTTTATCTTCCGGAGAGAAAGAAGGTATTTTTTGAGTCGGTAACCATGAAGCCATGAATCCAATAAACGCAACGGTAAAAAATACCAGAATAAAATCAATTGGATTGGTTTGTATCGGGTAGGTATCGATAATAAATGTACCCTCAGCCTGAATTTTAACCAAACCAAATTCTGTTTGGAGCCAACTTATAACAGCTCCCAGAATTATTCCTGCCAGGGCTCCCCCGGCACTTATCAAAATCCCTTCATAAAGAAAAACCTTTTTAACCATGTTCAAAGAAGCACCCATACTTCGCAGTATGCCTATATCCCTGGTTTTTTCGAGTACAAGCATGGTAAGACTGCCGGTAATATTAAAGGCGGCAATAAGAACAATGAAGGTTAATATGAAAAATATTGCCCATTTTTCAGAACGCATCACTTTATAAAGAAACTCTTCCTGCTGAAGGCGGTTGCGTACAATAAAATCTTCACCCATTATTGCAGAAACTTCTTGTTGTACCTGTCGTAAATTGTAGGATGGATCAACCGCCAGCATGACAGATGTTACCTGGTTGTTGTGTTCAGTGAGAAACCTTAACAATGATATGGGAGCAATTACATATTCCATATCAAATTCAGCCTGTACACCAAAAACACCTGCTGCATAATTGGTGCTTGCATTGAACGCCTGTGCAGGATGTATGCCGCTAATCCTGCCTCGTTTTGGGATATAAATGGTTAACGGATTGAGAAGATCATTGATATTTGCCCCCAGTACATAAGCAACTCCCTGACCAATAATAAGATTTGAATGATCTCCTGACCGTAGTTTGTATTCACCCTCCAATAACATGGTATCAAGACCGGTAATGTAGCGATAGTTTTCATCAACACCGCGTAGTTTTACAATGTGTTGCCTTTCGCGATACATAAGTAATGCGGTCTCTTCATAAACTTCACCAAGATGTAAAACACCGGGAATATTTTTTAATTCCTCTGCCGGAAATTCATCCATATCAAAGGATTTTCCTTCTGCAAGCCTGATCTCCATATCAGGATTGAAAGAATTGAATAGAGAAAGGATCAGATTTTCAAAACCGTTAAATACTGACAGAACCACAACAAGCGCCATTGTGCCAAAACTTACACCAATTACAGCAACCAGGGTAAGAACATTTACCGCAGTTTGCGACTTTTTCGCAAAAAGATATCGGCGTGCTATGTAAAACGGAAAATTCACTGCTACAAATTTTTTTCAGCTTTCACCAACAGTCCTGTGCCCTCAGCATGTCTGGTTTTTACATCCATAAAATTCAGAATCAGACAAAACGGGTAAACCAACAGATAGTAAAACGGCAGAATGATAAAAAATAGTTTTGATACACCCAGTAAAAGAATAGGATATTTCATTGAAAGACGCCATGAGATCTTTCCGGGTTTGCCATAGGTATAATTTACTTCAGTTTTTTCAAAACCGGCTTCCTTTAATTTGGCTGTTATTTCAGCTTTTGAGTAACCGTCGCGCACATGTTCTTCAATAAAAGACTGGTCATGTTCATGTTTTACATCCGATCCACCCAGGTCAGAAGGTGTGCTGATAAGCAGCATGCCTCCGGGCTTTAGTGTCCCATAAAAGTTTTTAAAAACCTGCACATCGTCTTCAATGTGTTCCATAACATCTACAGAAAGGATCAGATCAAAACCTGCAGTGTTTTTATATTTCGTAAGGTCAGCATATTCAAATGTAGCATTGTTTGCCCCCGCTCTGTTGAAAAATGCATTGCAATCATCAATCTGTTCCTGTTTTATTTCCAGGCCGGTTATTTTCCATTGGGGCTTTTTCCTGGCCATGTACCATGAATATTGACCGAAGCCACTTCCTGCATCAAGAATATGAATATCTGATTTCGAAGCATTTTTTCTGAAAAACTTTCTGAGTTCACTGTGCACATGCCATGCTCTGAGAAGGAGCAGATCGAGCAGTTTATAAAATATTTTTCGTAAAAAAACGGTTCGGTTAAAAAACCTGCCCAGTAATGATTTTATGGGGTCGTATTGCATGTTGTGGTTTTATTCCTTAAGAAGCTTTTCAATATTTTCAATATAATCCAGGCTGTCATCTACAAAAAACTGCAATTGTGGTACCTGCCTGAGCTGGTTTTTAATTCTTAAGCCCAGTTGTTTCCGTATTTCGCTGGCATGTGTCTTAACAAGTTTAAGTATTTCTCCTGAATTGGCCCCAAAAATACTGATGTACACCCTGGCCAGTGATAAATCGGGGGTTACCCTTACCCGGGTAACCGTTATCATAGATCGTTTGAATAAAATTGGTGCTTCACGCTGAAATATTTCTCCAAGGTCTTTTTGAAGCAGTTTGTTGATCTTTTTCTGGCGGTTGGTTTCCATATCTTAAGCAAATTTTACTGCAAATATAACGGATATAAACCAACAATATTTGGGTTTTACCTGTTAAGAGTTTAAACTTATTCAAAAATTCAAAACACATAAAGAATATGAAAATCAGAAAGGAAAAAGATTCACTGGGGGTAGTTGATGTACCTGCCGATAAATACTGGGGAGCACAGACTCAGCGTTCTTTGCAGAATTTTCGCATCGGAAAGGAAAAAATGCCCGAAGAAATTATATATGCTTTTGCTATATTAAAAAAGGCAGCAGCCATAATCAATCAACAGATAGGTGTGCTTGACAGTGATGTTTCAAGAGCCATAGTACAGGCTTGTGATGAGATATCGGATGGAAAACTGGAAGGGAACTTCCCCCTTGTGGTATGGCAAACCGGAAGTGGCACTCAATCGAACATGAACCTCAATGAAGTTATTGCCAACCGGGCTCATGAGATCATGGGAGGCAATATTGATGATGCAACCAAAAAAGTACATCCCAACGATCATGTGAATAAATCGCAATCATCAAATGATACATTTCCCACGGCTATGCATATTTCGGCCTATAAGTTAATTGTTGAGCAAACTCTGCCGGCCCTGAGCGGACTTAGGGATTCCCTATACAGCAAATCAGAAGAATTTAAGAATATTGTTAAAATCGGGCGTACCCATCTGATGGATGCCACACCACTTACACTGGGGCAGGAATTCTCGGGTTATGTTTCGCAGCTTGATCATGGCATAAAGGCATTGCGGCACACACTTGATCACCTGGGTGAACTGGCCCTGGGAGGCACCGCTGTGGGTACCGGTATTAATGCTCCCAAAGGATTTGACAGGGAAGTGGCCGAAATGATTGCCAAACTAACCGGGCATCCTTTTGTAACGGCAACTAATAAATTTGAAGCTCTATCGGCACACGATGCCATTGTTGAAACCAGCGGTGCACTCAAGCAAATTGCCATTAGCCTGATGAAGATTGCCAACGATATCCGTTTCCTGGGTTCAGGACCACGTTGCGGGCTCGGTGAATTGTCATTGCCTGCCAATGAACCGGGTTCTTCCATTATGCCTGGAAAAGTAAATCCTACACAGTCCGAAGCCCTTACTATGGTTTCTGCGCAGGTGATTGGAAACGATGCTGCCATTTCTGTGGGGGGTATGAACGGTCACTTTCAGCTTAATGTATTCAAACCTGTAATGATTTATAACCTTTTGCAGTCGGCCCGGTTGCTGGCCGATGGCGCCAACTCATTCAGGGTTAATTGCGTGGAAGGTATAGAACCCAATACTACTCAAATTGAAAAACATGTAAACAATTCTCTTATGCTGGTTACAGCGCTTAATCCGCACATCGGATACGACAATGCCGCCACCATTGCCAAAAAAGCACATCAGGAGAATAAAACATTACGTGAAGCTGCTATTGAGTCGGGATTGGTCTCAGCAAAAGATTTTGATAACTGGATTGATCCGTCGCGTATGATATGAAATCTGCTTTATAGTATAATAAATAAAAAAAAGAGGCGATCATATCATGGCGCCTCTTTTTCGTTTTGGAGATAAGTTATGAAAGCAGTTTAATATTCCCAGATATCCAGTTCAAAGTTGCGGATATCTTCTTTGATTTTTTCTGCTTCAAGCAATTGATCAAGTGTATACTCGATGTATTCGTTTATTTGCCTGTCATATACATTGGATTCTTTGTAGATATAGCTGTTGAACAGGCGACGCATGAACAGGTCGTCAAAAGAAATTCTTTGTGCATCATTCATACGGTTGAATACGGGAGCATTTACAAAAACTTCGCGGGCTTCGGGGAAATACACCCAAAATAGTGTCTGGTCACCAAGGCTTTCACCGGTCTCGGGGTCAATCCTTTCTCTCACAGGGCAAATTCCTATGATACGAACATCAAGAACCGAGCGCTTGGAATCAAAAAACCAGTCTTCCTTGATACGGTATTTTGTAACATCTTCAGTTGTAAGGGGAATAACAATAAGTGAATCATACTCCTGGTATGGTGGTTCAGGTCTGGTAAAACGCCTAACTTCCTGCCGGGCATAATTCTCTTTTATCTCCTCCGGAGTCATTGGCATGGTAAACTCATCATCGTCATAGGCACGTATAGAGCCTTCATTTATAGATGACATAAGCACCTGCATCAGGCTTTGCCTGTCGTCAATTGTAGTAGTTGGGAAATACAGTGGATGATTGATCTTTTCTCTGAGATCAATAATTTGCCAAACTCTCTTTTCCCACAATACATCAGCCTGGCGCACATAGGGGAGTTCAACTGGTCTTTTTTGCTCAATCCAGACCTTTTCGTAGAAGCCATCTTCTGGCGCTACTCCGTCAATAACCTGTGCAGTAATATTTGTTGAAAAAAGGAATACTGCAAAAAATAATACTATAATGTTTCTTAATCTGGTCATAACTAAACCTCCGTTATTTTAAAAATTTACTGAATTCTGAATACTATAGGTGGAAGATTTCTGGTTCTTCCGTCATCGCCAACGGCTTGTATGTTTTCAAAAGTGAAACGTTGTCCCCTTGTAGAACGTCTGATGGAAGTTTCCATTTCGGGGGTTTGTATATTGGAGTTGGAACGCCACTCCTGGAATTCTCCTGCCACAGTTGTGTTCATGGTGAAGGAAGTAATACGGAAATCCATTTCAAAGTCAAAGTCTCTCATCCTGGGAATCAAAGGCTGACCTGCCAGTGCTTCGCGTGGTATTGAGCCATCACTTTGTCCTGCAATTTCGGGGTAGGGGTCAGGCACAGTCCTAACTCTGAAAGTTTGTCCTCCCATTTGGCGAAGTGATCCATCAACCCTAGCCATAAGTGTAACAGTAACATTTTGATTTACATTGTGATTTGAGCTGATACGAACAGTATATCCGCCTCCCGGGCGTGGTATCATCCTGTTTCCTGCACCACTTATCCGCGGTTCAATATTTCCACTGGCAATACCGGGAACGGAAACCGATACGGGGTTGTCAACACCAATATAAAATACGTTCATAGCATCGGCACTAACGGTTGCAGTTGGACGCTGAACAATATAGTCACCTGAAAAAGGATACTCTTTAATACCGGTAGGACCTACTATTCTAACCAATCCACTGTAAGTTTGCAGTCCTTCGCGTGTAGCGGGCAAACTTAATCTGCCTCCTTCTATGGTTTGACCGTTAATAATTACCTCGGGTTGTTGTCTTGTATCAAATGCTGCTACAATAACATCTGCTTCATATCTGTCACCCTGGAGAACGATCTGGCTTTTAGGAATTACCCTTGCCTGTATTGTATCAAAGGTGAAGTCACCAGCTGTAATGGCTGAATAAAGCTGACTGGTAACATCAAATTCGGCATTACGCACTTCGGTAACCAATCTGCTAAGATTTGTAGCTGCTGCTACAGGGGGTTGCCTGTCAAACATGGCCATCTGCCAGTTAATATCATTTCCGCCTTTGTCGTAGAATGGTCCTTCGGTATCAAGACCCAGTTGGATAAGACCACGAAATTGTTCAGGTAATCTTTCCAAAAGGGATTCTTTAAATCCTTCAATCATTTCGCGCAGTTTGTAAGCTCTTGTACCCGGGCCGCCAGGTTGTATGGTTGCCGCTGAACCTCCTTCCATGGGTTCGGTAAGCCAGAATGCTGAAGACCTGCTGTAATTATCTTTGGCCTGCATATCGATGAGACGCAAAGTATCGGCTTCTTCAAAGCTGATATTCTCAACCTTTGCGATCATCTCGGTGCGTGTGTTTAGAATATAATCAACGAGTTCCTCAGCTACTTCCTGTACTTCCATAGCACGTGAAAAGTAAGGTTCTACTCTGTCTTCTGAAAGTTGTTTTTGTTGTCTGAAGTCATCGTATACCATGTCAACTTTTCTTCCGAAGTTCACATTGGTTTGTTGTAACCCGTCATCAACAAGAACGAATGCATCCAGTACCTCAACCGATACGTTAAGTGCCAGCAATGCTGTTAGCACCAGGTACATCATACCTATCAGTTTTTGCCGCGGGGTTTGTTTGCCACCTGCCATAGTTTTTTTCCTATTGTAGTATTATTATTAGATAAACTATTTACTGATCTATTCAACTCAGTAATGGTTTTTATAATCTTTATCTTGGGGCATTAAAATTCATTGCTGTGAGCATATTGCCGTACACACTGTTGAGCGCTGCAATATTTTTGGTAAGTGCAGCCATTTCTTCCTTATATTTTTCGGTGCTGCCGGCAGTTTCATTCATGTTGTCAACCAGTTTATTAAATGATTCCTGTACCTTGGCGGTACTTTGATACTGGGCATCAGATGCCTGCAACTGCAATTCGTACACAGCATTGAGTGCTTCAAGGTTTTGAGCAGTTTTCTGAAGCTGATCAGTGTAATTAGATCCTTGTGAAGTAGAATTCTCAAGTGCTTCAACTGTTTTCATCAACAATTCTGAACTTTTACCATAGTTGGCTGCCAGCTCGTTTGTATACCCTGTAATATTTTTAATACTCTCATTGTATTCCTGAGAAGTTTGCAGGTTTTCTTTAACTGAGTCTGCTGTATCCTTGTAGGTATCACTGAGTTGATTCATTGATCCTACAGCATTACGCATGCTGTTCGCATATTCTTCGGAAAGGCTCAGATCGTGCTTTAGATACTCATTGGTATTTTTATAAGACTGGCTGAGTTCAAGTACTGACTGCGATGCTGTTTCCATATTCTGAATATAGCTTTGTGTTGCCAGTGCTGCATTTGATACATCGGCAAGCTTGGAAGCATTTGTACTCAGATTTTGCAGTCCTTTACTCAGATTTTCAATCAGCTCGGGGCCAATATTGGCTTCTTCAAGCATCTTATCAAGGTTTGAAGATAAAGCGATACTTTGAACGTTGGTTGTTCCCGCTGTAAGGTTGCCTCTGCGTTCCCTGCCACTGCCTTCATCTTCAGTGTCAATACCTGCCAGTTCAGGATATACCAGTGACCAGTCATACTCATCATGTGGTTTCTCAAAAGCAGAAAAGAAAAATATTATAGCTTCTACTCCTAACCCAACAATTAACATATACTCAGCACCGGGGTAGTGGTTAATTTTGAATAAGGCACCAAGAATTACCAGGGATGCTCCCCATCCGTAAAGCTTCGACATGAAGTTTTTGAAAGCCTTGGTTTGTGCAAATTTCATAGTTCTTAGAATTGAATTTATAAATATTGTTTAACTCAAAAATTTATTGGGTTCGGGGAAAGAATTGTTTTTAGTAAACATTCGAAGCCCTTCCGCCGTCTCCCCTGTCTCTGCCGGGGTATGTCTGTACACAGCGGAAACCAATGTATGATTTAGCTGTATCCTGATATTCATAAGTACGGTTACTAACCTGTAACATGAAGCCTACATCTTTCCATGAACCTCCTCTGATGGCCTTACGCTTAAGAGTAATGGGATCATCGGGTTGTGCTTCATAATGATAGTTCATATTCATATCGTGTCCGAAGATGTAAAAAGATTCATCCCAGGCATTGATGGTCCATTCTGAAACATTTCCTGCCATATCATACAACCCGTAATCGTTTGGAGGGTAGTGTCCTACAATGATAGTGTAAAAGCCACCATCTGCCACATAATTACCTCTGAGGGGTTTGAAGTTTGCCAGGAAGCAACCGTCCATATTTCGTGTGTAAGGGCCACCCCATGGATAAGGATTCAGATCGAGGCCACCCCTGGCAGCATATTCCCATTCAGCTTCAGTTGGTAATCTGAACTCCTGAGCGAAGGGTTGACTTCTGCCGGAAAGGTAGTTATTAAGGAAATTGGTTCTCCATATACTAAAGGCACGTGCCTGCGACCAGTTTACACCTACTACAGGGTAATGGTCATAGGTGGGGTGCCAGAAATATGTCTGAGTCATAGGTTCATTATATGCATAGCTGAAATCATGAATCCAGGCCAAAGTATCAGGATATACATGGGTTTGGTACTCCTGAACAAACTCATTACGCGGAGTATTTCTCTCTGATCGGCGTGCAGCACGGTTAAGATCAATGATATGATAGCGATAATTAAGTTTGCGGGAGTCTATCTCTCTTCTGCGGAAGAACCGTTCTTGTTCGGGAAGAAATAGTTCTTCCAGTATTTCGCGTTCTTCTTCTCCGCCCCAGTTAATCCTCTGTCGCCAATTGATAAGTGGCGGATCAATGAACATTCCGTTCTGATCTTCTGTGATCAGATGCTCTTCATTGATCTCCGACAATAACATATGGGCGAGAGAATCGCGAACCCAATATACAAACTGCCTGTACTGGTTGTTTGTAATTTCGGTTTCATCCATATAAAATGCAGGTAATGAAATGGTTTTTGTTATAGCATTTTGCGAGTATGCTATATCCTGATCGGATGGGCCCATGTTAAAGCTTCCCATAGGAATATATACCATTCCCGGAGGATCAGCATAAAAACCATCCGGACGATTTTGCACACCTGTTAAATGACCACGGCCTGATCGGTCACAACCGGTAACAATTACAATTAATGAAGCAATAAATAATAACCTTTTCATGTTGATTCCAGATTTTATGACAAATAAATATCTTTTTTTCTTTAACTTTTAATCTTTTAAACGTATTATATAATGTATAGGTTTCAAAAAACTAGTATCCTGTGTTTCAAAGGAATCTCACATTTCTGTGAGTTTCTTTAATTTTTCCTATGTCGAGATCAAAACAGTATTGTAACATAACTTCATGACTTCCGTAACTTCTTCCACTTCTTCCCAGTGGCGAAATGGTAATATCGTATGAGTATCCAATACTGATTTGTTCAAATGTAAGTCCCATAAAAATTACAGCTGCATCATCAAGCCTATAACTAACGCCTCCCCAAAAACGATTATTGTACGTAACAAAAGTGTTTATATCTGTTTGTAAAGAGCCAAGGTCTGTTTTAAGCAAAACAGAAGGGCTTATAACAAAAGCGGGTTGCGATGGCAAAGTATAATTATATCCTGCAGTTAAATAAACGTGCCTTCTTAGCTGATGATCCGATGGGCCAATTTCGCGGGTTTGTTGTGAAAGCTGGCTGACTGATATCCCTGCCCACGCCTGATCATCCATCATATAGAATGCACCCAGTGAAAAATCAATAAACATTCTTGTTTCTTCAGCAGAACCTGTCAGTGCCGGATCGCCATCCTGGATAGGGTTAAAATTGGAAAAATCAATACGCTTATCTAAAAATCCAACCTGTGCTCCTATACCCAATGTACCAAAATCAAGGTCGAGATGATAAGCATAAGCCAGTTTCACTCCCAATGATGTTTCAAACCCTAGTTGATCCTGAATAAATCCCAGTCCTAACCCACCTTTTAATATAGGTATAGGGGCATCAACATTGAAACCGTAAGTTTCGGGGTTTACACGTGTACCTTCACTGTCGCGAAATCCTACCCATTGCTGGCGGGCGATTGCAGTAGCACATATTGCTGATCTGAGACCGGCAAAACCCGGGTTAATACCCATATTGTTGAACATGTTGTGGCTGAATTGAGCTTCTTGCTGTGCTGAAACATCATCGCCAATTAGTGATAGTAAAATAAAAAAGGCAGCGATGGTGTATTTTTTCATTGAAATTCAGTTTTTGTTTTTACTCAATTCAGAAACGCAGAAAAGTTCTAAAAATTGAATGGGAGATAATAATTATTGTTATCTCATTTTTAAGCGTTCAAAATTACAACATTTTTGGTTATCAACAATGTGCTGTTAATAATTAGTGGAACCATAATTTCAAAGAACAATTTGATAATCAATTTCTTGTAAGTTCGTCTTACTCTTTTTAAGCTTCACAAATATACCAACTATGACAAAGGGTGATATCAGTAATATTACTTGTTTTCAAACCGAAGAAATTACACAGATTCTTAGATTGCATAGATCATTCATCATATTGCACTATATAAAAGAGCTATAAAGGCAGGTTTTGCCATAATTAAAAACAATACTGAAAAATTACGGTCAAGTGTAAATAAACAGTTGAATTACATGAACTTTTGATATACCTGCCACCATTTTTCGGGTAGAACTTCATTGCAGGCATCCTGGTAATCGCTGTAGGAGCAGGGTACCAGAAACTGTCTTTCGTACTTTGATTGCAAGCCCTGACATGGAACTTCCATCCACCACCGATCACTCACTTTACTTTTGTAAAAGGTAATTTCATTTTTGAATTCTTCTATTGATACAACATATTTAACATATGAACCGGAGTCTTTTCTTTTCCGATCGGGGAAATCATTTTTCCGGTTGTAGAATCCTTCCATGAAATACCATATCATTTGAGCAACCAAATGAGCAGTTTGCTCACCATTGTCAAATGCAGGGTTAAGTTCATAAAACCCTATTGAAGACAGCTTATCACTAAGGCCTGCATACCGGGTTATCTGACAGGCTTCTTCACCATAAAATCCATTAGGCGATGCATTGGCATTTCCAGGCGCATCGGATTGACGGATACTGCTCATATCGAAACTTAACAAATCGGCATTGCGTACGATGGGTTCAACCTCTTCCAAATTTTTTCTTACCAATCCAAGTCTGTATATATCAAAGTACAATTTGTTCATCAGATCAATGGCATCCTGATCAACGAAATAGGTTTGATGTCCTATATTGGTATAGTTGAAAAGAAAATTGGGCTGATGGGTAAGGATCTTATTCAGGAAATTATGGTTTGAAATTTTATCCTCATTGAGCCCCAGATCAAAAGATGCATCTACCGAAACAATATTAATGATTTGTCCCAGTGATTCATATGCCCTGTAGTTGGCATAGGTAATATCCTGACTGCCTCCTATTATAACAGGTACAATCTTTTTCCCGAGCAGGTCGGCTACTACACTTTTTACTGCAAAATATGTGTCTTCTATGGTTTCGCCTGGTTTTATATTTCCCAAATCAGCAACTCGCGCTTTGAATGGACCCTGAAAAAGATTGTACAGATATTTTCTGACATAATCCGGACCAAAAGCGCAGCCTTGATTATCAGGAGCATTGCGGTCTTCTTTTACCCCAATGATGGCAATATCTGTATCTTCCAGTAAAGGAAAGGATTTTTCAGTAAGATGGCTGTTGATAACATTTCCCAAAAGCAACGGATGCGACTTTTCGGGTATAATAAATTTTTGGGTTTCTACAGGCACGAAATAATCAGCAATTTCCATAGCAGCATTAAGGTGTTATTTTTTTTTCCTGGTACTTGCTTTTTTTCGTGTTGTACGTGTTTTTTTGGTTGAGGTTCCTTCTTTTATAATATTTAAGCAATCTTCGAGTGTAAAGTCCTGAGGATCTTTACTTTTAGGAAGTCTGTAGTTTTTGCCCCCTGCTGCAAGGTAGGCTCCCCATCTTCCTTTAAGTATTTTGATATCGTCATTTTCGCTGAATTCGCGAATGATCTTTTGGCGGTCACTTTCCCGTTTTTCTTCAATAACCTCTTTGGCACGGTCGGCTTCTACGGTAAGGGGGTCATCGGTTTTTGGCAAAGAATAAAATTTTCCGTCGTGTCTGATATACGGACCAAACCGCCCAACAGCAGCCACCATGTCTTTACCTTCATACTGGCCAATGGTGCGTGGAAGCTTAAACAAATCCAGTGCTTCTTCAAGTGTTATGGTCTCCAGGCTTTGATCTTTTCGTAAACCTGCAAACTGTGGTTTTTCTTCTTCATCGGCCTGACCAATCTGCACCATGGGTCCAAAGCGTCCGATACGGGCAATTACGTCTTTGCCGGTTTTGGGATCTTTACCGAGGATTCGTTCTCCACTAAATTTTTCAGCATGCTGTAAAGTGTCTTCAATTTTGTTATGAAAGGGCGAGTAAAACTCTTTAATAACTTTTGTCCACTCTTTAAGTCCCTGTGCAATTTCATCAAACTCTTTTTCTACATCAGCGGTGAAGTTATAATCCATAATATCGCGGAAATACTCCATCAGAAAACTATTCACAACCACACCAATGTCGGTGGGGAACATTTTATTTTTCTCTGCACCTGTAATTTCTGTTTTACGGCTTTCTTCCACTTTATCATTCTTGAGTAAAAGATAATCGTAAGAGCGCTTATCACCTTCGCGACTTTCTTTAACCACATATTCTCTTTTTTGTATTACTGATATGGTAGGTGCATAGGTTGAAGGTCTGCCGATACCGAGTTCTTCCAGTTTTTTAACCAGGCTTGCTTCGGTATATCGCGGTGGGTGTTTCGAAAATCTTTCCTGGGCAACAACTTCCTTCATAGTAAGGGGTTGGTTTACTTTAAGCGGAGGCAGAATTCCTTCATTTGCTTCCTCATCTTCATCGTCGGTAGATTCCAGGTAAACTTTCAGAAATCCTTCAAACTTTAAAACCTCTCCGGTGGCAGTAAATTTCTCCTGCGTGGTTGAAATAGCTATGGTAACATTTGTTTTTTCAAGTAAGGCATCACTCATTTGCGAAGCGAGTGTGCGTTTCCAGATGAGTTCGTATAGCTTTCTTTCCGAATCGTCGGCACCGGCCTGCATGTTGTTCATGTAGGTAGGTCTTATGGCTTCGTGTGCTTCCTGTGCTCCCTTTGATTTTGTTGCATATTTTCGAACTTTCAGATATTCCCTGCCAAAGTTCTTTTCAATCAATTCCTTGGCCATTGCAATGGCAGTATCGGAAAGGTTTACCGAGTCGGTTCTCATGTAAGTGATTTTTCCCGATTCATACAGCTTTTGGGCCACAGTCATGGTGCGCGAAACAGAAAAACCCAGTTTGCGGCTGGCCTCCTGCTGCAGAGTTGATGTTGTAAAGGGCGCTGCAGGAGATTTTTTTGAAGGTTTGGTTTCAACATCATCAACAGAAAATTTTGCTCCTTTACACTTTTCTAGGAATTCAATGGCTTCCTTTTTATTCTTAAATCGCTGCGGAAGTTCAGCTTTTACCAGCACAGGCTGGCCATTGTGCAACACTTCAAACAGGGCTGTAACTCTGTATGAATTTGAAGTTTTGAAATCCTGTATTTCTTTTTCTCTTTCAACGATCAATCTCACGGCAACAGATTGCACCCGGCCGGCTGAGAGTGATGGTTTTACTTTTTTCCAGAGCAATGGCGAAAGCTCAAAGCCCACCAAACGATCAAGCACCCTTCGTGCCTGCTGTGCATTTACCAGGTTATTGTCAATACCGCGCGGCTTATCAATGGCATTTTGAATGGCATTCTTTGTGATTTCATGAAAAACTATACGTTTGTATTTCTTTTCATCAAGTTGTAAACTTTCAGCAAGATGCCATGATATGGCTTCTCCCTCACGGTCTTCATCAGTTGCCAGCCATACTACTTCGGCAGCTTTTGAAAGTTTTTTCAGTTCAGTTATTACACTCTTTTTGTCATCCGATATCTCATATACCGGAGCAAAGTTGTTCTCTATATCTACGCCAAGCTTGGTTTTGGAAAGATCGCGTACGTGACCAAAGCTTGATTTTACCAGAAATTCTTTTCCCAGAAATCCTTCAATGGTTTTAGCTTTAGCCGGTGACTCAACAATAACAAGGTTTTTAGCCATATCTACTTATTCTTTTGTTTGCTTTAAGGGTTGCAAAACTACTTAATTAAAATGAAATAGAAACAAAATTGGTTTTACCAGTCGTAAACGTTGACCAACATGTAATGTTTACTAATGCTTAAATACAGTGCATGGATAATATCAATATTTCGAAGCAGAGCAAAGGGTTTAATTCTTTTTCATTTTGCTTTTACGCCAAAAAATTGATTTTATTATGAAGTTCGTAAAATTTTCAATACAAAACAATCACTAAGAATCAGATCAGTTATTCATAAGAAATCAAAAAGACAAAACGAGCCTGAAAAAATAAGTAATTTTGCAGTTCAATACCTGAATTACAAATTACAAATCAAATACGGATAAGGAAATTGGAAAAAAAGATATATATAGAGACCTATGGTTGCCAGATGAATTTTTCTGACAGTGAAATTGTGTCCTCCATCATGACAGATAAAAATTATGAGTCAACAGCTGAGCCTGATCAGGCAGATATTATTTTTATCAACACCTGTTCAATAAGAGATAATGCGGAGCAAAAAGTATTGAATCGTTTGAAACAGCTTCAGGTACTTCGTAAAAAGAATCCGAACCTGGTGCTGGGTGTATTGGGTTGCATGGCAGAGCGCATGAAAACAGAATTGCTTGAAGAAACTACAGCAGGATCAAAGGTTGATATGGTAGCAGGCCCCGATGCATACCGCGATTTGCCACAATTATTACTGGATGTGGAAAGCGGGCAAAAAGCAGTGAATGTGATTTTATCTGCCGAAGAAACCTATGCTGATATTTCTCCGGTAAGATATGCCAGCAATGGAGTATCGGCATTTATTTCTATTATGAGGGGATGTGAAAATTTCTGTACATATTGTGTTGTACCTTATACACGTGGGAAAGAGAGAAGCCGAAGTGTGTCAAGTATTACTTCAGAAGCACATGACTTGTTTGAACGGGGTTACCGTGAAATAACATTGCTCGGACAAAATGTGAACTCTTACCGTTATAAAGATGAAATAAAAGATAGGGTTATTGGTTTTCATGAGCTTCTGCAAATGGTTGCCGATATTGATCCTTTGCTCAGGGTGAGGTTTGCTACATCGCATCCCAAGGATATGTCGGATGAATTGCTTGAAGTGATTGCACGCAACAAAAATATTTGTAAGGCCATCCACCTTCCGGTTCAGTCGGGCAGTTCGGCTGTACTAAAAAAAATGAACCGTAAATATACCCGTGAAGTTTATCTTCAAAGAATACAGGCCATAAAAACACTTTTACCCGAAGCAGCCATCACAACCGATATTATTGCAGGCTTTTGTGGAGAAACAGAACAAGACCACCAGGAAACCTTAAGTCTTATGCAGGGGGTGGGCTTTGATTTTGCTTTCATGTTTAAATATTCTGAAAGACCGGGTACAATTGCAGAAAAGAAATTGGTAGATGATGTGCCGGAAGATGTGAAATCAAGAAGATTACAGGAGATCATTGATTTGCAGAGTAAATTATCTCTTAAAAGCAACCGAAATGACATAGGAAAAGTATTTGAAGTACTGGTAGAGGGAAGATCTCGCAAGTCAGAAAAAAATGTTAGTGGCCGGAACAGCCAGAACAAGATGGTTGTATTTCCTGATGAAGGGTTTAAACCGGGTGATTATGTGAATGTAAAAATTACCGATTGTACTTCAGCAACACTTAAGGGTGTTGTTGCCTGAGTAGTTAAAATACTAAAAGGCAGTTGATATTTCCAGCAATATTCTAATCTTCTTTTTTATTTATGTACTCCATCAGTGAAGTGGCAATAACAAGTTCTTCAGGAGTAGTGATCTTAATGTTTTCCTTGTTGCCTTCTACCATATAAACTCTTTCTCCGTTGTTTTCAAGCACCGTGGCATCATCTGTAAAAGATGGGTCGTAATTAACATTGTAAGCAGCCTTGATTTTTGATGCCAGGAAGCATTGCGGAGTCTGGATCAATCTTATTGAATCGCGGCTGATCACCTTGCTGAAAGCACCTTCCAGTAATCTTACCGATTCATTGATACTTACTGCAGGGATAGCATTCCCGAATTTCGATGCAATATGAAAACACTGTTGAATGGTTCTTAATGAAACGAGTGGCCTAACGCCATCGTGTATAGCTACCAATGCATCTTCGGGTATGTATTTCAAACCGTTTTTTACAGAGTGAAAACGTGTGGGTCCGCCATGAGCAAGTGTAATGGGAGGATGAAAATGATGCTTACTGCAGAGCGATTTCCATCTTTCCCGGTGCTCTTCGGGCAAAACTAATATTATATGTATATCGGGCGAAAACCTGAGAAATACAGAAATGGTATGAAAAAGTATAGGTTTTCCATGCAAGGGCAAAAACTGCTTTGGCAGGGATGAGTTCATTCTCAACCCTGAACCACCGGCAGTTATAATTGCATACTTTTGTTGCATTCAGTATTTGTCAAATGATGAGCATTGCATCACCGTAAGTAAAGAATTTGTATTTTTCCTTTACGGCTACTTTATAGGCTTTCATGAGCTGGTCAAATCCGGCAAAAGCAGATACCATCATCATAAGGGTAGACTGCGGGAGATGGAAATTGGATACCATTGCATTGGCTACACTAAACTCAAAGGGAGGATAGATAAATTTGTTTGTCCAACCTTCAAATGGTTTAAGTTGTCCGTAAATACTAACGGAGGATTCCAGCGCACGCATTGTTGTAGTACCTACAGCACATATTCTTTTTCTCTTTTTCTGGGCAGCATTAACCATGCCTGCTGTTTTTTCTTCGATAAGGAATTGTTCAGAGTCCATTTTGTGTTTGCTCAGATCTTCAACATCCACACTTCTGAAGTTTCCAAGACCTGCATGCAATGTTATTTCGGCAAAGTATATACCTTTTAACTCCAGGCGCTTAACAAGTTCACGGCTGAAGTGCATTCCTGCAGTGGGTGCAGCAACAGCACCTTCTCTTTTGGCAAAAACGGTCTGATACCTCTCTTTATCCTCAGGTTCAACAGGCCGGCGAATGAGTTTTGGCAGAGGGGTTTCACCCAAAGACTCTACGGTTTTTTTAAACTCATCATAGGTGCCATCGAATAAAAACCGAAGTGTACGGCCCCTGGATGTGGTGTTATCAATTACCTCCGCAACAAGATTATCATCTTCGCCGAAATACAATTTGTTTCCTATTCTGATTTTCCGGGCGGGGTCAACCAGAACATCCCACAAACGTGCTTCGCGGTTAAGTTCTCTGAGAAGGAAAACTTCAATCTGGGCACCCGTTTTTTCTTTTGTGCCATACAGGCGGGCAGGAAAAACTTTGGTATTGTTCACAACCATTACATCACCATCATCAAAATAACCCAAAATGTCTTTAAATGATTTGTGCTCAATTTCTCCGGTGTCACGATGTAAAACCATTAATCGTGATTCGTCCCTGTTTTCTGATGGTCGCTCTGCTATCAGCTCAGCAGGCAGGCTGAATTTAAAATCGGATAATTTCATCTTTCTTTTCTTTGTAAATTTAAGTTAGAAGAGGTGCCCCGGCAATAAGTTATAACTGTTCTAATATGCTTTAACAAATATTGTAATGTATTGTTTCTGTTTGAGTTATTTATTTCCCCGTTAATTTTACATTTACATTTTCATGCACAAAATATGTAAGCTTTTGCCTGATTTTTTTTTGACAAAGCACTATTGTATATTTTATGCATGGTTTTTTATTTGTAAAAAAATTTCCCGGAGAAAGGAGTGCAAAGATAATACATGAAAAGCCCCATGTCAATAGTTTTCAGCTAAAAAAACAAAAACAGGAGTTTTAAACGGGTAATGGCTTAACGTGTAATAAAAATTTTATATAAATTCAGGCTTCAGCTTTTTTAAAATAATTTTCCAGTTGATCTATTGACCAGGCTTCTTCCACAGAAAACTCACCTATTTTGGTTCTTCGCAATTTTTTAAGGTATGCTCCGGAGTTGACTTCTTTGCCGAAATCTCTTGCCAATGACCTGATATAAGTTCCTTTACTGCAAACAACCCTGAACTCTGCTTCGGGCAAATCAAGTTGCGTGATTTCAAACTCCCGGATAAATATTTTGTTGGATTTTAAAACAGTTGCATCTCCACGTCGGGCATGAAAATAAGCCCGTTCACCATCAATTTTTTTTGCCGAAAATAGTGGAGGTATCTGGTCAATTTCGCCGGTAAACCTTTGTGTTGCTTCAATTACAAGCGTTTTGGTGATATGGTTGGTGGGAAAAAACTCATCAGGTGCGGTTTCAAGGTCAGATGACGGTGTTGACGCACCCAGGAAAAAAGTGCCCGTATATTCTTTCTCTTTATTCTGGTAATTTTCTATTTCGCGGGTTTTTTTCCCGGTGCAAATAATTAACAATCCTGTGGCAAGAGGGTCAAGTGTTCCGGCATGTCCTACCTTTATTTTCTTCAGTTTTAACCGGTGCCGTAGTAATGCCCTTATTTTTTTTACTACATCAAAAGAAGTCCACTCAAGGGGTTTGTCAATCAATAATACCCTTCCGCTTAAAAATTCTTCAGCTTTTATGTTCTGCTCTTCCATTTGCGTCATAAAGGGTTTGGGGTGTGTATCAATTTACAATATTAAAACCAACCGAAATAAATAGCCAGCGTTCCAGCAATGGCGGTATATATTGAAAAGTATGCCAGCTTTCCGCGCCTGACAATTTTCAGCATCCAGCTGCAGGCCAGCAAGCCCGACAAAAATGCTGCCAGAGCACCTGTAATAAGCGATGATACTGCAATGGCAGGTGGACCGGCAGCACTTGCCAGTTCCATCACCTCGAAAAACGATGCCCCAAAAATTGGAATAAGAACCATAAGAAATGAAAACCTTGTGGCTTTTTCCCTGTCAATACCAAGATACAATGCGGTACTTATGGTTGCTCCGCTCCGGCTGATACCGGGCAGGATGGCCAGAGTTTGCGCCAAACCGATTATAATTGCACTTCCGATGTTAACTTCCTTTTTTTTGGGAGGTGCAAATTGCGTAAGAAGCAACAAAAGGGAAGTAATTAACAGCATGATGCCAACGAAAAGAATATTTCCACTGAAAAGTGCTTCGATCTCGGTTTTAAAAAGAACACCTGCTATACCAACAGGGATTGCAGATAATACCAGTAGAAAAACAAATTTAGTTTCATCATTCCACTGAAAGCGAAGTAATCCGGTTATGAGAAGTAAAATATCATAGCGAAAAACCACCAGAACACTCAAAAATGTTGCTCCATGCACAATTATGGAGAAGGTAAGGTTTTCTCCCTGTAATCCAAATATGGCAGAACCCAGTTCAAGATGACCACTGCTGCTAACGGGCAAAAACTCTGTAAGACCTTGCAAAAGGCCAAGTATGAGTGCTTCAAACCATGTCATAATGAATAAATTATTTATCGCTTAACAGGAAAAAAATGAATAGTATTTTTCCGCAGTAAATGTATTGGTAAATTGTTTTAAGCATAACCGGCTTATTTTTTTCTGCTGAGAATAGAATAAATCATAACACCATACCCCAGAAGAACCAAAAATGGAGCAATGGTAAGTCTTCTGAAGTCAAATAATTCGTAACTGAATTCGTTGGGGTCTTTGCTTCCCCCGCCG
The DNA here is from genome assembly GCA_046261715.1 of Bacteroidales bacterium. Classification (GTDB taxonomy): domain Bacteria; phylum Bacteroidota; class Bacteroidia; order Bacteroidales; family UBA7960; genus SKVR01. The sequence goes on along the minus strand of JBHEOF010000007.1, from coordinate 27,377 downwards.
ATCATCAGAATAAAACCCAGTGCGGTAATAACCAACCCGGCAATAAGGATATAATATTTTTGCCGGTTAAAAAGAAAATCCGTTTCGGGTTTTTTCTTTGCCTGAAGATCTTTTTCAGCTTGTTTCTTCATATGTATATAATTTAATACAGGTATAAATAATCTGTTTTAATGTGCAGGTATTTTCTGACAGCAAAATAGGTGGAGATCCAGCTAACGATAACCCCCAGAAATATTACAAGTACGAACATGGTAAAAAGCATTTCTATATCCTGAAAATTTATGAGTTCGGGTACCGATTTTTGTGCGGCATATAATGAAAGCAGCAAAAGAGCAATGGAAATAGCTGCTCCAATAATACCTTGTACTACACCTTTAATTACAAATGGCCTCCTTATAAAAGCCTGGGTTGCCCCTACAAGTTGCATGCTTTTTATTAAAAACCTCTTTGAAAACACACTTAAGCGTATGGTGTTGTTTATAAGACTAAATGCTATTACCAGGAGTAAAATTCCGAAAAGCAGAAGAAAGAGTCCGATTTTCCGGATGTTTTCATTAACAATGTGCACAAGATTTTTCTGGTAATCTACTTCTTTAACGATATTACTTTCCAACACCTGGCTTTCAAAAACAACAAGGCTGTCAGGATTTGCCCATGCAGCCTGCAATCTTACTTCAATAGAGGGAAACAGAGGATTGTAGCCCAGGAATCCCACAAAATCTTCGCCCAGTTCTTCTGCCAGGTCTTCGGCTGCTTTATCGCTTGAAATAAACTCAGCAGATTTTACAGCAGGCAACAGGTCAAGGGTTTTTTGCAGTTGCGAAATCTGTGCAGTGCGGGCATTGTCTGTTATTATAATGGAAAAACCGATATTTTCTTTTACGTGTTCGGAAAGTTTACGGGTATGCATGATTATCAACCCAAGTAAACCCAGAACATACAGCACCAGTGCAATGCTTACCACCGTTGAGATGTAGGATGTTTTTAATCGCCGGCCTAATACTATTTCTTCCTGTCGTGCCATGGTAAAAAATGAGTTGCAAAGCTAATAAAAAATGCAGAATATTACTTTGTTACAAACCTTTAAAACATTGCAAATATTGTATACAGAAAAATATAATGGAAAGGTTTTTCAAAAGCCTTGAAACGTTTGGGAATGGAATACTCAACATGTATGGTTTTTTCTTTTACCTGGTAATTATAATTTTCTGATGCCTGACCCCCATTTCATCCGATAGCCTTAACAGGTAAATTCCATCAGGGATATTTTGAGCATTGAATGAATAATTGTGTAACTGATCCTGTTTGAGTATTTCTTTTAAAATTACAGCTATTTTTCTGCCTGATACATCAAATAAATCCAGAGTTACAAGGGACGTAACCTGCGGTATAATATCAATGTTTACAATATCACCAGACGGATTGGGGTATACATTGAATCTGTGCGGTTCACCATGCAATGCATTATAATTTTCCGGTTTTTCAGAAATGTCTGTAATAATTTCGGTTTTTATTTCTACACAAACCGTGGCAACACATTCATTCTGATCTCTCACTGTTATAATCCTCCACCCCGGATCGAGACCGTTGTAAAAAATTTCCTGGTTTTGATTGAATAACTGCGTTACCGCATTTTCATCGGTTTCACAACCATCATTGATACTAATCGAGTAGGGGGGCGTTCCTCCCGTTACACCGGCAATAATATGTCCTTCGGAAATGTCGGTTTCATAAGGTTTGATCTCAATGATATTAATCTGAATTTCTTCGGGCTCTTCAATTTCAAAGGTAATTTCTCCGGGACCACAGTTTTTCGAATCACTAAATGTTATTGTATGAGATCCGGCCGGCAGGCTATCCAGCGTAAGTATTTCATCTTCAAAAGTCCCTGCATCAGAATAGTATGGTTCTGTGCCTCCTGTAACTGAAATTACCGCACTTCCGTTGTACTCACCGTTACAAAAATTATGTTCCAGCGACAACAGAGTTGCCAGTAAAGGGGCGGGCTCAGGAATGGTAAGGTTTAGCTCTTGCTGGTAACAACCATCCGAGTCGGTTACAATCCATGAATATTCACCTGCCGGTATATATTCAAGCACCAGTTCTTCATCAAAAATCGCCAGTTGCTCTCCTTCCACTCCAGTGATGATATATGGCGGAGTTCCTCCTGAAACAGAAAACAGGATATCAGTTGTATGACCAAAACAGTAAATCGATTCAAAGCTATAATCAACAAATATTTCAGTAGGCGCGGTTACCTCAACACACTTATAAAACATGCACTCATCTGTGTCAGTAATTAAAATTCCGTAATAGCCCGGTGCCAGATTGTTAAAATGAACTGTGGGGCTGTTTTCAGATGTATTTGAATTTTTCGGATCATTCATTGAATGGCAACCTACACTCAACGAAATCATAAAAGGATTGTCATGATTGATTTCAACAACAATACTACCGTCATTTAAATTGCTGCAACTTGCAGGGGATACTGTTATCTCAATATTATCAGGATCAATATTACATGGTTCATCACTGCATATATCGCGAGATACATAATAGTTATATTCATTCGCCTGTGCATTTAAACAACAGAACTGAATAATTACTACCAATATGGTTGTCGACAGAATTTTAACCGGATTCATTAACAAATTGAATTTTGAGTATCCCCTTTTTGAAAATTATTATTGAGAAGTTTTTTCTTCTAATAATTAAGGTGTTTTGTCAGCTTTTTTTATTTGTTTGTTGACATATTTGTGTAATCCCGCTAAAGATATTGTGTAAAACTACCAATTACAATACGTGAACTTTCATATTTTAAAACTGTGGTAAACCCTTATAAAATAATTGTATTGGAATATCTAATAATCATATTATCAAATATTTGTAAAAACAGCATGAAATTATACCAAAAAAAATCAAAAGCACTTTTTACGTATAATACAGGTGAAAACTACGGGTACCACTTGTATTATTTGATTGATTATAATAGGAGTTATATTGACCTGATCTTTTAAAAGAATCAACAGACATCAATTAAATCCTTAATTTTGCATGGTAAAAAAAGAAATTATGGCAAATAAAATTATGGATCCCATAGGCAGACTGATGGGACTCAGATATAAATCTCACCCATGGCATGGGGTTGATATCGGTAAGGATGCACCTGATATTTTAACCTGTTTTGTGGAAATGGTAAGCACCGATACGGTAAAGTACGAAGTTGATAAAGTAACCGGATATCTTAAGATTGACCGTCCGCAGAAATATTCTAATGTTTTGCCTGCCATGTATGGTTTTATACCTCAAACCCTTTGCGCCCAAAGAACAGCAGAATTTGCCAATGAAAAAACAGGACGTAAGGATCTTGTAGGTGATGGTGACCCACTTGATGTTTGTATTCTTACGGAAAAGTCGATCTCTCATGGAGATATTCTTGTGGAGGCCATACCCATTGGTGGTTTCAGGATGCTTGATAACAACCAGGCCGATGATAAGATCATTGCAGTGCTTAAAGACGATGCTGTTTACGGAGCTATGAAAGACCTCTCTGAGTGTCCTGAACCCGTTGTGGAAAGGTTAAAGCATTACTTTCTTACCTATAAAGACCTTCCCAACACCAAACTTGATGTAGAAATAACACACACTTACCATTCCGAGGAAGCCAAAGATGTAATCAAAAGAACCACTGAAGATTACAGGGTGAAATTTGAAAATCTTGATAATCTTCTGTCAGCAGTATAAGCTGCTTATATTGGGTTTAGATAATTCCGTTCAGTTTGAATATTTTCCCCGGCAGGGGTTTTACCGCACCTTTGAATTCCAGGTTAAGCAGAATAACCGAAGTTTTGCTGAAAGAAAAGCCTGAGCTTTTAACCAGAAAATCAAAAGAAGCTTCCCCTTTCTCTTTCATCAGGTCGGTAAGAATTTTTTCATCCGGTTCAAGTTCAATAAAAAGTTGTTGTTGTTGTTGATTTCTCGTTTTCGCCGGTTCACTTTCCCAGTTCATGATGTATTCAATATCGGCTGCAGTTTCCAGCAGGTTGGCTTTATGGATCTTGATAAGATGATTGCACCCCTGGCTATAGGGGTCATGGGTTTTACCGGGAACCGCAAAAACATCTCTGTTGTAGGTATTTGCAATATTAGCGGTAATAAGAGCTCCCCCTGTTTTGGCTGCTTCAATAACAACCAGTGCATCTACAAGACCGGCAATGATCCTGTTTCTTTTTGGGAAATTCTCTCTGTCTGGCTTTGTTTCGGTGGGGAAATCGGTGAGTAAACCACCATCTTCTTCCAGCATTCTTTTTGCCAGGGGTTTATTGAGCGGAGGATAAATACGATCAAGACCATGACCCAATACCCCAATAGTTTGCAAATTATTATCCATTGCAGTTTTATGCGCCCGGGCATCAACACCATAGGCAAGTCCGCTTACTATTAAAGGGTCGTGTTTTTTCAGGCCTTCAATGATCTCAGTACTCTTTTCTTTGCCATATTCGGTAATGCTACGTGTGCCTACCACTGCTATGATCTTCCTTTTATTCAAATCGGCATTGCCTTTGTAAAAAAGCAAAATGGGCCCGTCATCGCAATGCTTTAACCGTTCAGGATATCCTTTTTCGGTGAAAAACAATACCTTGATCTTGTTTTTTTGAACGAATAATAATTCTTTTTCAACCTTTTCAAAATCTTTGAAACGGCTCACAATCTTTGCCAGGTGGTGTCCAATACCGGGAATTTTCTTCAAAGCAGATTCATTTTCCTGAAAAACAGCATCAATTCCACCACAATAGGAGATCAGTTTTTTTGCCGTAATACCGCCCACACCAGGTATCATGGTCATGGCAATTTTGTATTTCAATAAATCATCCATAATTATTAAGTCTGTAAAAATATTGTATGGTTTTTCCGAATCAGAATAAGTTTCAGAAACCGGTTTTTTCAGTTCAAATTAATTTTTGAATTTCACGCTGTGCTGCCAGAACCGGCTCGAGTTCTTTACCTCTTAAAATGTATCCGTAGTTTCCTAGTGCCGGTGCCAGGGCTCCCGGTACATTATCGTGATGAATAATGAAACTGCCAAATTTATCCAATACCTGATCATGTGATAACACGTAGTTTTTATTGAATTTACGGCTTACGTAACAAACATGATTTTTTCTTACAAAAGGTGCAGTCATTTTATTGTTAATTACTACGCTGGCCCACTCCTGGTAAATATCAAAATCGCAGGCATAGTTAAACATATCGGTGGTAAACCCGCCCGGGGGTCGCATATTTACTTCAAGAGCTACAAGCTTGCCGCTATCGTGCAACCTGAAGAATTCGAAATGAAAAAATCTGGACTTTACCTTAAAAGCTTTGATAATTTTTCTGCCGGCCTCTTCCAGATCTTTGGGCACATCGCGAAATGAATAGTAAGATACATGGGTATCGTTGTTTACTACTTCCATAACACCACTGTCGTAAGCATGGCCGGTAAAAAACAACAGGTTACCACACTTATCGGTGAGCCCGTCAAATGATTCGATATCACCATTGATAAACTCCTCCATGATGCAAGGAATATCGGGTTTGGTTTCAAAGAAAAACCTGAGCTCATCTTCATTTCTTATTTTGTAGGTATTGGCTGCACCAACACCTGTATCAGGTTTGCCAACTACCGGATACCCTGTTTCATTAATGAAAGTTTGGGCATCTTCAAAAGTGTCTATTATCCTGCCCTTGGCAACAGCTACACCGGCAGCCTGAAACACTTTTTTCATCTGCGACTTCTGCTTAATAATATCCAGTTCATGCTGTCTGATACCGTTGATGTTAAAATCGGTACGTAGTTTTGCTTCGGTTTCCAGCCAGTATTCATTATTGGAATCAATGCCTTCAATTTTTCCATATTTCCAGGTGAAATATCCCATTGCTTTCAGTAACTGGCTGTAATTATGCATATCTTCCACTTTAAAATATTCGGTGAAAGCCGATTTTAGTTCGGGCCTTAATTCATGATAGTTCTGGTCGCCCAAACCGAGCACGGTAGCTCCGAATTTTCGTAAGGCTACGCAAAAATTGTAATAGTTAGGTGGGAAATGTGGTGAAAAGTAAACGTAATTCATAAACAGTCCTTTTTATTCCTTATCCATGAAAGCAAAAGCCGCAGCATGACTTAATATTCAAACTTACGGCCTAAAAATTATTACAAGATACAAAGGATTTTAATACGTATGTTTGATTTTTTTCCTTTGTGCAAATTTTTCCGGAATATGATCAGGGGTTTATTATCCTGAATATCTCCCTGTAATCATTTGTCTCAATGACAATAAGGTAAATACCTGAAGCAAGCTGTTCAAAGTTGAAAGGGATGATAAAGTTCCTTTGATCAGTATTTGCCTGGAAAAGATGTGTGCCACAGAGTGTTTTTAAAGTGATGACAGCAGGAGTTAATTGTTCAGCAGGGCTTTTTATCCTCAGAAAATTTTTAACCGGATTGGGATAAACCTGCCAGAATTTAAATTCATCCGGATGTAATCCTGTTTCAGGCTCAAACACAGCGGTAATTTCCATATCATCAAGAATTTCAATTTGTAAAGTATCTTCCTGACTTTCACCCCATGGCGTTACCCAATGATCAAAACGCCAGTTTTCATGAGGATTTGCAGTTACAAAAAGAGTAGCCCCTTCGTAATGGGAATGTTCTCCGGTACCGGGATCTGTTTCACCCATGCCTTCAATGGAAATAAGCAGGTTGTAATAATTGTATTGAAATTCAAAAGCTCCCATGTCAATAGCCGGTCCGCTAAACCGTGGGTTTTCTGCAAGGTCTTCAGGGAAGATATCCGGAGAGTCAGGATTATCATAACCTGAGTCAACGGATGGTGATTGTGGTAATAAAGAAAAGTTCATATTTTGCGGGTCGGCAAACAGGGGATCTTCATCAATATTGTCCTGGTATACCCCCAGAAAGCCTTCACCTACTGCACCGCCGTCAAATGCATCGAAGCCACCTTCCATGTTGCAGTTGTAAAATTCGGGCGCCGACTGGCTATCCCATATAAAAACCTGGTTTGAACCCGTATGTACCAGGTTCTCACGCACAATGCTGTTGTAGAACCGGGGATTGCTTATTTCATTGAAATAAAGGCCACCACCGTAAGCAGCGTAGTTATTAAGGATGGTATGGTTGGCAATAATTGCACTTGCCTCTATAAAAGCAATACCCCCACCAAAGAATTCAGAATAATTGTTTGTGATCAGGTTGTTGGAAAACACATTGGCGCCATCGGATCTCAACACTCCTATTCCGCCGCCAAGGGGAGAATTATTGTTATGAATCACATTGTTAAAAACATACGGATCAGCGGTTTCCACAGCCAGAGCACCTCCAATACCACTGGCATAGTTTTCTTCAAAACGGTTCCTTGAAATTTCGGGGCGGCCGGCCGTAAGATAAATTGCGCCACCGTAAGTCCACAATTCCTGCTCTGTATTCATAGCAGTATTGTTGAAAAACAGGCTACGGTTCACGCGTGAATTATTCCCTTCAATATAAATGGCACCACCCCGTTGGTAAGCATAATTGTGGCGGAATACGCAGTTTTCAATATTAACGTATATAGGTCCGGTAATATTTACAGCTCCACCGCTTTGTAAGTCAAACTTTGAAGATTTTGCATATTCAAAAATGCAGTGTTTCAGTTCAGAAGTAGCATTGGTCCGGGTTTCTTCCTGAGCAAAAAAGTATAAACCCATCCAGCCACCTTCTGCCACATGAGTATCATAAAGCAGGGTAGTATCAGCGGCAGTAAATAAAATGGGTTGCTCCTCTGTTCCGTTTGCCAGCAATGTTCCTTCAACCCAAATATGATAGTAACCATGAAAAAATACTACAGTGCCTGCCTGTATTTCAAAGGTTTCTTCCTGTGGTACGAAAATATGACTTTCAACATGCAATGTATCCTGTGCTTCTGCAAATCCTGAAATAAAAAAGATCATTATCAGGGAAAAAACAGAACATGAAAAAATTCGTAAGTTACTCTCCATATTGCTTTTTTTTTGAAGGGTTGGCCCGATATATTCAGAAAGTTTATTTATGGGGTAAAATTATATTTTTTCAGGAGATATGTTACAATTAAATAAAAAAACGTATGTTCGTAAAAAATGCCAATGCCTGTTAAAGTACTTGTGTGCCCTTTAAACTGGGGGCTGGGACATGCTACCCGCTGCATTCCGGTAATCCGCGCTTTTTTTGATCGCGACTGCCTGATAACTGTTGCTGCTTCGGGTGCTTCACTGGAACTGCTTCGCCAGGAATTCGGCACCAGCGTAGCATATGAAGAATTCCCGGGTAAAGAAATTCGTTACTCCAGGGGGCGTTTCATGATACTTAAGCTTACTATGCAATTGCCCGCTTTCCTTGTTTCAATAGTGAAAGAGCACTACCGGGTCCGCAGGAAAATAAAGCTTCTTCAGCCCCAGATCGTAGTATCTGATAATCGTTACGGAGCGAGATCAAAGCATGCGCTGTCCGTTTTTATCAGTCATCAGCTTTTTGTGCAGATGCCACCCAGGTTGAAGACTTTCCAGGGTTTTGTCAACCGAATAAACTATATTTTTTTTAAGGCTTTTGATCGTTGCTGGGTGCCTGATATGGAAAATCCTCCGGGTTTGTCAGGTGCACTCACACATCAAAACCCTTTACCCTTCGTGGATTTTATCGGCCCCCTTAGTCGGTTTCATGATATTGAAAGTTATAAAAGGCATGATCTGGCAGGTGAACTGCCGCAGAATTTCAACCTTGTTATTTTATCGGGACCCGAACCCCAGCGAACCATACTGGAGGAGAAACTGAAAGATGAGCTGAAAGATGAAACCGTGGTATGGTTCAGGGCACTACCCGGCAATACTGAATTGCAGCGCTCGGGACGACACTACTTTTTCAATCATGGCAGCACATCGCTGATGGGATATTGTATTCACAAAGCCCGTATGGTAATAAGCAGATCAGGATATACCACTGTAATGGATCTGGCAGTATTTGGTAAAAAAGCTGTATTGATTCCTACTCCGGGGCAAACTGAACAGGAATACCTTGCCCAACTGCTCGACAAACAGCAAATGGCAGCAACTATTGAACAAAAAAATATTGCTCAGTTGCAGGAAAGTATGAAAAAGGCGGAAAGTTTCCGTGGAATATCCGTTTCAGGCAACGGCAGCTTATTGAAATATTATGTTGATAAGGTATTAAAGCAGGTATCCGGATCCTAATAGGTTTTGGTCATAGTAGCAGGTACCACAATAATAAAATCAGACTGGCTGAGGTATTGCTCCTCCAGTTCATCTGTTTCACTTTGCTCAACTGTGCTGATGGTTACCAGGTTTAAGCTGTTATCAATCTGGTCAAGGTACCAAACAATACCTTCATAATTGTTGGAGTGGTAAGCACCGTGAAAATGAATAAAAGTATTTCCAGGTTGAAAATGCTCTATAATAAAATGTGCCATGGTGGCATCTTTAATGGCCTGTGCTTTTGGGAAGTTTTCATTGGCATGTGCAGGCATACCTGCCATTTCCAGCATTGCTTTGTATCCGGGAAGATCAGGATCGTAAGCTATCGGGAGTGGAGCCACATAGCTGCGTGCAGTATCGCTAAGTTTTTCAAGCCCTTCAAATCCTTCGCGATTTACCACTGCGGCGTAACGGCGGGGTATGTTTGTAGCGACCATACGCAATTTATTTTCGCGGGCAAATTCCACGAGGGGTTTTATATCTGTGTTATAATTGTTCCATAAACGCGCTTCTGAAGCAAAATTTCTTTCGGAAATAAGTTCTGAAAAATACTCATCAATGAGTAGCTGATCATCTGCTTCAAACATTTCCATACCCAAAACAAGTTTTTCACCCTTTTGGCTGTGCAACGCTATAGTCAGTTCCAGTTGCAGCCAGTGACTTATCGGGTTGTTATGAAGCTCGCCAAATAAAACGATATCCGATTGCTGAGCACTTTCAAGCATATCTTCAAAAGCTGCAGGGTTACCATCTTTGTCAAAAATACGATAAGCAGCCAGGTGTTGGGCCGTGGCAGAAAATACAATAAGAGAAATAAATACCTGAGTAAAAAATCTTTTATAAATCATATATGTGGTAATTATATAAAAAAATGAAATACATAAAAATAACATGTATCAGGCAAAAAAGTTCCCTGAATATTTTTCATTGGCTTCAAAGATCAGTTAAGTCTTTTGATGTGAAAGAAAGGGGAAGCAGGTCTTGTACCTTATCAATAATATAGATCTTCCCTGAATGACCACTCAGGAAAATCTTTACGGGATCGTCCTGCTTAACTTCATACTCCAGCAATACCTGTCTGCAGGCACCACAAGGTGTAACAGGATGTGTAATATTATGCGATCGGGCGTTTCCGCTGATAGCAACAGCCCTGATCTTTACATCAGGATATTGTGCTGATGAAGCAAATACAGCAACTCTCTCTGCACAAAGTCCGCTGGGGTAGGCAGCATTTTCCTGGTTACTGCCGGTAATAATTTTACCATTTTCAAGTAAAACCGCTGCGCCAACGTAAAATCCCGAATAGGGAGCATAGGCCTGCGTGGTCATTTGACGCGATATTTGAATAAGTTCCTGTTCTGATGAAGAAAGCTCATCAATGTTTTCTACCTCGGTAAGTTTAATGCTTATGTCAACTTTTTTCATGCAAAATATTTCTTCAGTGTAATAAAATGAAATTATAGCAAACGGTATGAGATATTCAGGTCAAAGAATCAATATCATTAGGCTGCAAAATTAATTATTACAGGTTTATTTGTATACGTAAAAAACGGTTGGATGTTATAATTGTATCTATTCATGCCTATGCAAATATGTTAAAAATAAACAATTACCGATAAATAACCGTTAATGATATTAAAAAACAGGAGTAAATAAGCAACAAAATTGATTTTGACGAAAATTTCCACTATATTTGGGATAACTTAATTATTTGCTTTTTTAGCTACAAAAAGTCTTTATTAGTTTAATTTATTGTTTAATTTTTAAAATACACATTATTATGGATAAATCAACAGGAAAAGCCTTGGTAGGTTTTATAGTAGGAGCTGCAGTAGGTGTAGCAGCAGGAGTTTTATTTGCACCTCAAAAAGGCACAGATACCCGTAAGGATCTGAAAAAGAGAGCCGATGAGATTGGCAAGGAAGTCAGCGAAAAAGTTGGTGAACAGATGGACGAGATGAAAAAATACGTTCAGGAAATTGCCGATGAAACCAAAACAAAGTTCAACAAAGTTGAGAATGCATGATTAATAAACGGTATTTTACCGTTTGTTCTGAATTAGTCCTTATATTTGAAAAATTAAGGGCTGATCATTTTAATCTGCGATTTTAATGGAGAATAAAACCATTTTTGAGAATATTTCTGAGCTTAAGGAAAACCTTCAGCAGTATCTTGAAACAAAGCTTTCTTACTATGGCATTACAGCTTTTGAGAAGGCTGTGAAAATACTCACTGCTGTTGCAGCACAGGGTTTTGTGGGTATGTTAATGCTTATTGCATTGATATTTCTTTCTGCCGCAGCCGCCATATACATCGGAACACTTTTGGAAAGCACAGAACTGGGGCTTTTGATTGTTGGCGGGTTTTACCTTCTGCTCGGATTGATTTTCTACCTGTTCAGAAGAAAAATTTTCAGCTCGATCATCATAAAAATTCTGGTGAATATTTTTTTCCAGGATGACGAAGATGTAAAGTAACCGTAACAAATCCGTATATGAATTATCAGAGATTTAAGAATATACGAACCATGCAGGATATAAAGCTTGAAAAGGCGAAGATCAGGTATGAAATGATGATTGCGGAAAACCGGTTAATGGATAGTTTTAACGCCATTGAAAGGCTTGTAGCTATAGCGTCTTTTGTAAAGCGCTTTGCCGCGGGTTATGCAGTTGCCCAGAACTTCGTCCGGAATTTCCAATATTACATTGAAAAATTTATGTTCTGGAAAAAGGATAAGGGCTCAGAAAGTTCAGAAAAAGAAAAGGATTCGAAAGAATAATTTTTTTTTCTTTAAAGACATGATTCCGGAGACCGGCTTTTGCCGGCTCCGGTTTTTTTATTCCCCGAAAGTAATTTTCAGGTTGATAATTTCAGGTTTGTTACCCACCCTTACCGGGGGTCCCCAGGTTCCCACGCCGTTAGAAACATAGGCATGCATATTACCTATCTTTCCGTAACCATAACTTAGGGTGTAAATGGCTGAAGTTACCAGGTTTAAAGGCCAAAGCTGTCCGTGATGTGTATGCCCGGAGAGCTGAAGATCAATGCCCAATCCGGCAGCTTTTTCAAGGTAATAAGGTTGATGATCAAGTAAAATCAGTGGATACGATGGATCAACCATCTTTACAAGCTCCCCCAGTTCTTTCCTATCTCTTCCTGAAAAGCGGGGTTTATCACGGTCATCGCGACCGATAAGATAAAAGCTGTCATTGATTTTAATTACACTGTCGCGAATAATTTTTATGCCATGTGTTTCAAGATAATTGAATGCAGCATCAGCTCCACCAATATGTTCATGGTTGCCCATTATGCCATAAACGCCCATCGGTGCTTGTAGGCGTTTTAATGTTTCACCGGTGTTCTGGCGCAGCACCGGTTCAAGATCTTCATCCAGCACATCGCCGGCAAGAAGTATTATATCGGGATTAAGCTTCTTTACCTTTTCAACAATTTTCATGAAATGGCCATTACCGACAATGGTTCCAAGATGGATGTCTGACATCACAACTGCATTCAGTTCCTGCATACCATTAGCCTGCTTGGGGATATGAATATTCAGTTCTTTAATACGGGGATTTAATGTATTGATATGCCCCAGCAGAATTGTCAAACCCACTAATATGGTAATCCCGGAAAACAAATAGAGTTTTATATTTTCGTAATTTGAAGCAATGAACTTTGGATAAAAGGGAATGAGATGATTTACCAGCCTGATAATATCGAATAACAATACGGCCAGGAAAAAATATAACATAGCCGAAAGCCAGAACGAACCTGTCCATACCAAAACATCACTGACATTTGACAGGTAAATCCTTTCAAGAAACCGGCCTGCCACATAGGTTAACACCAGTATCCAGAAAACCCACGGGAATACTGATTTGATAAAACTTCCATCGGGGAGAGCCTGCATGCCACGAACATATATATAATAATTTACTGAACCGTATATCAGTAATACAACAGAGAAAAATATAAGAAAAGCCATTTTTTTTGACATGAATTTTTTAAGTTATTTCGCTTAATAAACAGAAACCAATTCGTTTTGTTTGTATTCGTTTGCATTACAATCATAATTGCTATTAAATAATTTTAAATGTTGCAAAAGGGCAGGTTTTGCATGAACAAAGAAACAATATGTTAGTTAGATTTATAAGCATGAAATTGAGCATATAAAATTAAAATTTAATTAAAACAATTATGGATTTAAAAAATAAAGTATGTATTATAACCGGAGCTACATCCGGCATAGGAAGAGAAACAGCAAAAATGCTGGCAAAAAAGGGTGCAATACTGGTATTGCCCGTACGCGATTCATTGAAGGGTGATGTTCTTAAGGATGAGATACTTGAAGAAGTACCGGAAGCAAAACTTGATTTCATGCATTGCAATCTGGCATCTTTTCAGTCTGTTCGTGATTTTGTAAAAGAATTTAAATCGAAATACGATTCCCTGCATCTGCTAATAAATAATGCAGGTATCTGGGAAACAAAAAGAAATGTTTCGGAAGATGGCATTGAAATGAATTTCGCTGTTAATC
>JBHEOF010000007.1:0-13545 GCA_046261715.1 Bacteroidales bacterium | reverse complement strand
AAAACTGGCCAATATTCTTTTTACCAAAAAGCTATCGCAGATGCTCAAGGGTACAGGTGTAACAGCCAATTGCCTGCACGCTGGCATGGTCAATACAAATCTGTTTGAGAAAATGCCGGCCATAATGTACAGCATTATGAAACCCTTCATGATCACTCCGCGCAAAGGAGCTCAGACGTCTGTTTTCCTTGCCACATCTGATGATGGAGCGGCCAGAAGCGGAGAGTATTTTGTAAAGAGCAAACCCAAAAAACCTGCATCAGTGGCTTTGAGGCAGGATGTTGCCGATAAACTTTGGGAAATGAGTGAGAAGTATACCGGGCTTTAATTTTCATTAAATTTGCCATCATAAAAACCCATCGAAAAAGTTATTATGGAAAGAAACGAAGCCCTGGAACTTCTTCACGAATATGTAAAAAATCCCAAAATGATTGCCCATTGCCTGGCATCGGAAGCAGTGCTACGTGCTATGGCGGAGCGCCTGGATGAAGACCCCGATAAATGGGGACTCGCCGGCCTGCTGCACGACCTTGACGTGGAAATTACCCACGCCGATATGAAAACACACGCCATGGAAACAGCCAGGATGCTGAAAGAAAAAGGAATTGATGATGATATTGTGGAAGCTGTTATGTTGCACAATGAATATGCTGCACACGGGCGCAAGCGAACCCAAAAGTTCCATCATGCCCTGGCAGCGGGTGAAACCATTACCGGTCTTATTACCGCCACTGCACTGGTTTATCCCGATAAAAAAGTGCAGAGTGTAAAGCCCAAGTCCATCCTGAAAAGAATGAAAGAAAAAGCCTTTGCCGCTTCGGTAAAACGTGAAAACATCCTGGAATGCGAAAAGGCAGGAATCCCCCTCACCGAATTTGTGGAACTGGCACTGAATGCAATGAAGGAACTGGAGAAAGAGAACCAGGGTGGAATTTAGAAAGTGGAATCATCTGCAAATGGGTTCGGTCTCTTAAAAGCAAATAGTGGGGTCACTTTAAGTGACCCGTATATATTTATGGTGTGCGCAGTTTGAAATAAATAAATGAGATTTGCCGATCAGCATGTCCATGAAGGACGACGGCTGAAATCTATTCTGTTACTTCAGATTTTTCGGCCGGTGCAAGGTACGACATAAGGGTATTGGATTGCAAAACTTCCATTGCTTTGGCAATTGCAGGATCGCGCTGGTTCATTACAGGATAAAAGGCGTCGTTGCCGAAAATATTTCGCCCGATGTAGGCTTTGATCTGGGCTTTTATCAGATTTTCAGCTACACGGTATTCTTCTTCGTTAAAAGCAACACCTTCACCTTCGGCAAAATCTATAAAAGACTGTTCAATGCTGTTTGCCTGGAAGTTTTTGACAAAGTTTTCAGCAGTTTCGTATGTTTTTATTCTGTCGCGATTGTCATCGGCATAGTCGAAGGCAAAGCGATAAATCAATCCCCTGTTGGCCACTTTAACAAAATAGGGTGATCTCTCCTCGGTGTTGAGCGGGATAAAAATATCGGGTGTTATACCACCACCGCCATACACAATCCTGCCTGAAGCGGTTTCATAGCGGAGTGAATCATCATACTGTATGCTGTCGGGGTGCTCCAGCTCTCCGTCGAGATAACGTTGCATAAAATCGGCATAATACTCTTCTGAGCCATTGTCGTAGGGTTTCTGAATGCTTCTGCCTGATGGGGTATAATATCTTGCTACGGTGAGCCGGAGAGCCGATCCGTCGCCCAGCTGCACCTGTTCCTGCACCAGCCCTTTACCGAAAGATCTGCGTCCGATTACCACACCACGGTCGTGGTCCTGAACCGCGCCGGCAATAATTTCGCTGGCTGATGCCGACCATTCATCGATGAGCACTACAAGGGGCTGTGTTTCAAAACCCCCGTTCCGGCGGGCGGTGGCAACGGTTTTGGGTCGTTTTCGTCCGTCGGTATATACAATGAGCGACTCGGGTTGCAGAAATTCATCAGCCAGTTGAATGGCAGCTTCAAGAAAACCGCCGCCATTTCCCCTGAGATCAAGGATCATTTGTTCCAATCCCTGCCTTTTTAGTCTTTCCAGGGCCATAAGGAATTCCTGATGTGTGGTGGCAGAAAATTGGCTTAGCTTAATATAACCGGTATTATCATTAATCATATAAGCTATATCAAGGCTGTATGACGGAATTTTATCACGTGTAATGGTAAACTCAAGCAAATCGTCAACTCCGCTTCTCATAACAGCTACGGTTACTTCTGTTCCTTTGGGACCTTTGAGTTTTCCTACTACTTCCTGTGTGTCCATATTTACACCGGCAATGGTTTCATCTTCTACTTTTATGATCCTGTCTCCGGCCCGTATTCCTATACTTTCGCTGGGGCCACCGGGAACGGGGTTGATTACCACTACCGTATCGGTTATCATATTGAATTCAATGCCGATACCTTCAAAACTGCCCATCAGGGGATCGTTAAGTTCGCGAAATGCGGATGCGGGGATGTAGGATGAATGGGGGTCAAGATCCTTCAACAGGTTAACAATGGCCTCTTCGGTTAACTCCTGACGGTTTATGCTGTCAACATAAGATTCGTCAATATAGTTGATGATATCATTGATCTTATCGTACCGGTCAAAACCAATGGAAAAGAATTTCTTTTCTGCCGGCATTTGTTGTGTCCTGTCGAAATTCAGGTTCAGGCCGAGCAATACGCCCAATGCCAGTACAATGGCAAAAAGAAAGGGAAGGTAGGCTTTGATACTTATGTTTTTCATTTTTTAATCGGATTTTCAGATTGAATAAAAGTGTTTTTTGTGCAGCCAGATAATAAATTCCCACATTTAAGGTAACATCTACTTTGTGTAATTTTATGCTTTAATATATTATACATTCAACGATTTCAACAGCTAGCTTGTTCGTTGCAGCATTTAATTTCTGTTACAAATAATTATAAAATGCGAAATTACAGAGAAAAGCAGGCAAATGCTGTTATTTTTTATTAAAAACCTCTTGATTTACAGTTATATTGGTTTAATTAAAGGTAAAAGTTTACTATTATTTCTTGCTGCCTTTTTTTACAAACTCAATATTACTTTTTAGTTTTATAAAACTTGCCCTTCCAACTGGAGAATTGGTTTTTATAAAGTTTTTTCTGTAAGATGAATTATCCATATCTTCCCAGTTCTTTTTATTCCAATCTGCAATGGCCGGTAAAGGAGTGAATTCTTTTTCTTTGGTGGGCACAGCAAACTTCACATTATGCGGGCAAACCTCCTGGCAGATATCACAACCAAATATGTAGCTCCTGGTTTTGCCCGAAAATTCCTGTGGGATATCATCTTTTAGCTCAATGGTAAGATAAGATATGCAGGATTTGGCATTGATTACTCCAGGTGCAACAATGGCATTGGTAGGGCAGGCATCTATGCAACGGGTACATTTTCCACAGAAATCTTTTTCCATTGGCGTATCGTAATCAAGTTCCAGGTCAGTAACTATTTCGGCCAAAAAGAAATAGCTCCCTTTACGGGGTAAAATAAGGCATGCATTTTTGCCCGGGGCACCCAGACCGGCCTGCCAGGCAAGGTATCGCTCCAGTAGAGGAGCAGAATCGGTAAACACCCGTGCATTGGCTTCAAGATGTTCACTTTTGATGAACTCAAGCAACCGGTAAAGTTTACTTTTTACCACCGTATGATAATCTGTTCCTGCAGCATATTGTGAAACTTTATAGCATGCATCTTCGGGCTGAAAGTTTCTCTGATGATAATTCAGGGCAAGGCAAATGACGGATTTCCCATCCGGAAGGATCAGTGAAGGATTAAGTCGTTTGTCCCGGTAGTTTTCCATGTACAGCATACTGCCGTGACTACCCTGTGCGATCCAGTTGTTAAAACGCGAAACCATATCCCGGTCAACTTCCCGGGCAGGAGTAATACCACAGGCATCAAAGCCCAGTTCAAGTGCTTTGGTTTTTATTTTTTTTGCGATATTGTTTTCCCGGTTTTGGGGCATATTCAGTCAAACAGACTATTCTGTGATGGATTTTTCAATCTGCCCAGGTGTTTATAGGCCAGTTCCGTTGCTTCCCTGCCACGTGGAGTTCTCATGAGATAGCCCTCCTGTATGAGGAAAGGTTCATACACTTCCTCAATAGTTCCCGAATCTTCACTCACAGCAGTAGCAATGGTGGTAAGACCCACCGGTCCGCCTTTGAATTTGTCGATGAGGGTGAGCAACAGCTTGTTATCCATTTCATCGAGGCCGTTTTTATCCACGTTAAGTGCATCGAGTCCATAGTTTGCAATGGCCAGATCAATTTTTCCATTACCCTTCACCTGGGCAAAATCGCGCACACGCCGCAGCAATGCATTGGCAATTCTTGGGGTGCCACGGCTGCGGCGGGCAATTTCCATGGCAGAGTCATCTGAGATCTCAATCTTAAGGATAGATGCTGATCTTTTCACAATCTGGTCAAGTATAGCCACATCATAATAATTGAGTCGTGCATTGATTCCGAACCTGGCCCGCAGGGGGGAAGTGAGGAGTCCTGACCGCGTGGTAGCCCCGATTAAGGTGAAAGGGCTGAGAGTTATTTGAATACTCCGTGCATTTGGGCCGGTTTCAATCATGATGTCGATTTTGTAATCTTCCATGGCCGAATACAGGTATTCTTCTACCACCGGGCTAAGCCGGTGTATCTCATCAATAAAAAGAACATCATTCTCTTCAAGATTGGTAAGCAATCCTGCCAGATCGCCCGGTTTATCGAGCACCGGACCCGATGTGATCTTGATTCCCACACCCATTTCGTTGGCAATAATATGTGCCAGTGTGGTTTTACCTAAACCCGGAGGGCCATGAAAAAGTACATGGTCGAGCGCCTCCTGCCTTTGGCGGGCAGCGTTTACAAATACTTTAAGGTTCTCAATGGTTTTTTCCTGCCCGGTGAAACTGGAAAACCGGTCGGGTCTGAGAGCTTTTTCATATTCCCGCTCTGCCGGGGTAAGATTTTTTGCTTCCGGGTCAATAAATTCGTTTCGGGACATGAATTTTATCACGATTGTTAATAAAATCTTGAACTAAGCAAAAGTAATCTTTTGACAGGAATTTTTCACATTTGTGCCAAAAGATGCATGCTTCATCAGGTACAGATAATTTATAAGCAAAATTTTCGTTTTATTGAAAACAGTTTTCATCGGATTTAAAGGTAACATCTGTCAAATATTTGGCAATTTTATTTATTTTTACTTTTGAAAAATAGTTGATTACACAAAAAAAACATATCATGAGTGAAATAGTAGTTGCCATAGATTTTTCATCGTGCTCGGTAAATGCACTGAAATACTCAGTAATGATTGCAAATGCATATGAAGCGAATATTACCCTGGTGAATGTTTGTAAACCCGGTAGCGATGAGTCAGTATATCCTGATACAAAGGATATACATTATGTTGAAGCCGAAAAAAGGCTCAAAGAGATGGTAAGTGATTTTGCCCCGCAACTGAATGGCGAAATGAGATATAGAATTCGTGAAGGGAAGGTGTATTCTGAAATAGTAAATGAGGCGAAATATAATGATGCTGTTTTACTCATTGCAGGTACGCATGGTATTTCAGGATTTGAGGAATATTTTATCGGAAGCAACGCCTACCGGCTTGTATCTCTTTCACCCTGTCCGATGATTACCATACGCACCATGTTTCAGAAAAAAGGATTCAAAAAGATTTTGATGCCCATTGACTCTTCATCTGATACGCGGCAAAAAACTAATTTTGCTGTTGAAATGGCTACCAAACTGGGTGCTGAGGTAAGAATACTTGGTGTTTACGATACAGGACTCAGAGACCTCAGGAAAAGAATTAAAAATTATGTACACCAGGTTAAGACTGTTTTTGACCAGAAAGGAATTAAAAGTGCCATTGATTTTGCCGAAGGTAAAAAAGCCTCCGGAATCATTCTTGACTATATAGGTATTCATGATATGGATATGGTTGTTATGATGTCAGACAAGGACAGCGGTACAATGATCATAGGCAATGAAGCACAAAGAATTATCAATCATGCTCCTGTACCGGTAGTAAGTATACATCCGATATCTACTTCCAGCTCTAACTTTACATTCAGCGGTACCTGAAAAAACCACCCGCTAAAAAATAAACAAGCCGCTGCTCATAAAAAGCAGCGGCTTGTTTATTCATAATTCCTGTGAAATAGTTAATTAATACCCGAAAACATCTTCAAGGGTCAGGTAGTTTACTTTTCAATGGTTTTTAAAAAGCAGTTTATCCCGGAAAATAACCAGCAAAAGCTCATTTATGCATAAAATATAATCCTTCATGATAATTTATTAGTTTTGTTACAGAACGAATATTACAATGGAAACAGAACCACTTCAAAGCAGAATTTTTAATATTGAAACCGAAGAACAGTTCAACCGTAATGCTTTGGATATTTTTCGTTTCCAGTATGCAAGTAATTCAGTTTACCGTGAGTTTTGTGATGCGCTGGGTACAGATATACATTCTGTGGCTCATTATACAGAAATACCGTTTTTACCCATCGAATTTTTTAAAACCCATAAGGTAAAAGGATTTACCAAAAAGCCTGAGGTGGTTTTCACCAGCAGTGGCACCACAGGAATGCAAGCAAGCCGTCATTTTGTAAAAAATACAGAAATATACAAACAGAGTTTCATTCGGTCATTTGAGTTGTTTTACGGTAAGCCCGGTGATTATCATATTCTGGCTCTTCTACCCGGATATCTTGAAAGGGAAGGATCTTCGCTCATATACATGGTTAATGAACTTATTAAACGAAGCATGAGCAACCACAGCGGATTTTATCTCAATGAATATGATCTGTTAAGGGAAAAAATTGATGCTCTGAAGAAAGATCCACGTAAGGTATTATTGCTGGGAGTAAGCTTTGCACTTTTGGATCTGGCAGAAAGATACCATGTTGAACATCCTCGTTTGGTGGTAATGGAAACGGGTGGAATGAAAGGACGAAGGAAAGAGCTGATCAGGGAAGAATTGCATGATATTTTAAAGAATGCCTTTACTGTGAAAAATATCCATTCAGAGTATGGGATGACCGAGCTGCTTTCACAGGCCTATTCAACAGGGGGCGGCATTTTTTCTACCCCACCCTGGATGAAGATCATTATCCGTGATATGAATGATCCTTTTGCCATGCAACCTGAGGGGCGCACGGGCGGCATATCTGTAATTGATCTGGCAAATCTGTATTCCTGTGCTTTTATTGCAACCCACGATCTGGGCCGGAAGGTTTCTTCCAATCAATTCCGTGTTTTGGGGCGTTTCGATAATAGCGATATCAGGGGTTGTAACCTGATGGTGAATGATTAATACGCCCCGGGCAATCAATCTTTCTTAAAAGAAAAAATTATAGATTTAACTGTATTTTTTCCCTCAAAAAAATCACAAATACCAAATGTGTTTATATTTTTCATTATTTTTGAGATCGCTGCGAAAAAAGATGCTACAGAAGTGAAAAAAATCCTAAAAAGTATAAAGATTTACACTACTCTCATAACACGGGCTATAACCTTGCCGGTTTTATTGATTGTATTAATATCATGCAGCGATGAGCAAACCCACGATAAAAGAGCAGTTGAAGGAATTTTAGATGCCCGGTCACATTTCAGCGAAGGCAGGAAAGCTCTTTTTCTGGATGGTGAATGGGAGTTTTATCCGCATCAGTTGCTCAATCCGGTTGATATCAGGATATTGGAACCCGATACATTTTTCAAGGTGCCCGGACTCTGGACACGCTTGAAAAAACAGGATGGCTATCAGGAAATCCAGTATGCTACCTACCGGTTACGAATTGTAAACCATGGTCTGAACAGGGTTTTCAGCATTCGCAACAATGAAGTCAAAAGTGCTTTTCGTTTGTTCCTTAACGGGGAAGAGATCATGACAAACGGTATCGTTGCAAAAGAAAAAGAACTGGCAGAACCCCATTTTCAGCCGGAGATCAGGAGTGTTTTCAGTGAAAAAGATACCATAGAACTGGTTTTGCAGGTTTCAAACCACCATCATATCAATGGGGGTATAGCCGAGTCGTTTCAGATTGGCCACGAGTGCATCCTTCAAAGGCAGCAACTTTTTACAATTGGCATGAGTTTTCTGCTGATAGGCAGTTTACTTATCATGGCCATATATCACCTCGGGATGTTTTTTGTGTACCGCAAAGAACCGTCAACCTTGTTTTTTGGTCTTTTCGTTTTGCTCATGTCACTGAGGATTTTTGTAACCGGCGAAGAACCGCTATTATTGCTCATTCCTGAGCTTTCATGGGATCTGATGTACAAATTTGAATTTGGTTCAATATTTATTGCTCCGGCCTTTTTTATTCTGTTTTTCAAATCATTGTTTTCGGATGAAGTACACACTATAATTGCCAGAATTTATGTGGGTATAGCCATAGTATTAACTTTGCCTGTTATCTTTTTGCCGGTAAATGTATTCCTGCATATTTTACCCGTTTACATTGTTTTTCTTACCGTTATCAGTATAAGTTTACTCTATTGGCTGTGGAGAGCATGGCTGAACAAAAAAGAAGGGGCCATACCATTTTTTATCGGTACATCTTTGCTTTTTCTTACCCTGATTCACGATTTTGTAATCGTAAGTGGTAACATCCGCGGAGCAGACTGGTTCTCTGTAGGATTATTCCTTTTTGTTATGGCACAGGCTTTTGTATTATCATTCAGGTTTTCAGGGTTGAGTAAAAGCAATAAGCAATTGCTTAAGGAACTTGATTTTCAGAATAAGAACCTGGAAACCATAGTTGAAGAACGAACCAGGGAGCTGGTTAATCAAAAGACTCTGTTAATTGAGGCCAATCAGGAGTTGCAGGATCAAAAGGAAAGTATGCTTGCCCAAAGTGAGATGTTGGAAGATATCAATGATCTGCTTGAAAAGGAAAAAGAAAAAACCGATAAGTTGCTGCTAAATGTTTTACCTGAAAATATTGCAGAAGAACTTAAACTGCACGGGCGGTCGTTCACCCACAGCTATCCTATGGTGAGTGTTATGTTTGTTGATTTTGTGGGGTTTTCTGAAGTTGCCGAGAAGATCGATCCCGGTTTGCTGCTTCAGGACCTGCATTACTATTTTGCCAACTTCGATGATGTGATAAAAAAATACAACCTCGAAAAGATCAAAACCATTGGCGATGCTTATATGTGTGCGGGCGGATTACACGAAAATGCCGGCGAAAACCATGTGGCAGCTACCGTGATGGCAGCCCTGGAAATCCGCGATTTTATTGAAGCCAATAAAGAAGACCGTTTATTTGCAGGTGAGAAAGGGCTGGATTGCCGTGTTGGCATAAATACCGGCCCGGTGGTAGCAGGTGTGGTCGGAAATATAAAATTTGCTTTTGATATCTGGGGTCCTGCTGTAAATATTGCCAAACGAATGGAAGGTTCCTGCGAGCCAGGTAAAGTAAACATTTCTGAATATACCCATAATTATATTCATGAGAAATTCCTGTGCGTATCACGTGGTTACATAACCATAAAACACCGCAAAACCATGCAAATGTTCTATGTGGAAGGAGTTTACAAACCCAAAGAATAAAAACCGTTTTATGATATTTCAGGATAACATCACATAACCAAAAGCCAGAAGCCATTGGCAATAATAAAAATCCCCCCGGTAAGTTCCAGTTTCCAGCCTGTATTTTCGTTGAATTGATTTCCAAACAGCAACCCGCTGAACGACACCAGCAAAATTACAAATGCCAGTATAAGTGAAAAGCGCATGGTACGCAAATCGATGAAATACAAAGCGACACCCATTAAGAGTATATTCATACCCAATGCAAGTGCCAGGGCAAAAATTACCGGTACTTCATTGATGTCAAAAATTTTCTTCTGAGCTTTTTTTTGCCATCCGTGAAAAACCATGCGAAACCCAATAACGGCAAGAAAAAAGAAAGCAACAGCATTTGCAGTGTAAGCAACCCTTCCTTCAACCAATGATGCAATATAGTAACCCGCCCAAAGCAATAAAAATGATGAAATGGCAAAAATCAGGGCAGCCTTCATTGGTGTTCCCCGCCTTACTGAGCCTTCAGTAGCTCCGTTGCTTGTACAAACTGAAAAATGTACCATGGAAAGCATAAGTGGAAACACAAAGTAAAATATTGCGTTAAATAATGACATATTAATTTTTTAAAGATATTTCATTTATACTTACCAGGTTGAAAATCTTTTCAAGCCCCTGAAGGTCGGTTTCGTCAAAAGAGTTAAGATCTTTACTGTCCACATCGAGAACACCGATTATTTTGCCTTCACTATTTCGCAAAGGAACAACAATTTCGCTGTTTGAGCGGCTATCGCATGCAATGTGCCCGGGAAATTCATGCACATTGGGTACCACCAGCGATTTTTGCTGATTGATGGATGCCCAGCATACACCTGTATCCTTTTCCAGAAGCTGGCAGGCAACAGGTCCCTGGTAGGGTCCGGCAATGAGCTTTCCGTCATCAAGAAAATAAAAGCCTGTCCAGAAGAAGTAATCCATCTTATGGTGCAATACTGCCACAATGGTGGCAAGTTTTGATAAAGTATTCCCGGGCTTTTCCAGCAATCCTTTCAGCTGATCATGCATACGTTGGTAACGTCCTGCTTTTTGTTTGGGGTTCATAAATTTTATTTTTAGTCAGGTTATAGACAGGGCGCGACTCAAAGTCGCACCCTGACTCTTTTTATTTCCAACAATCAAACTGATAAACTTGTTTGCTCAGGCCCTTTCCAGTTCAACGGTAAAATGGCGCATGATGGCTGCTTCTGTAACGATCTTCAGGCCTTTGGTAATTTGTTCACGTCTTTCCCATATATTGGCCAGGGCTGCAGCAACATAATCCATGTGGTTATTGGTGTAAACCCTGCGGGGTATGGCCAGGCGAAGCAGCTCCAGTTTTGGATACCTATTCTCTCTGGTCAGCGGGTTGCGGTCGGCAAGCAAAGTACCGATCTCTACACCTCTCACTCCGGCTTCAGTATACAGTTCTATGGCAAGGGTTTGTGACTGGTACTCTTCTTTGGGAACATTGGGCAGGAACTTTTTGGCATCCACAAAAACGGCATGCCCACCGGTGGGTTCCTGGATGGGGATACCGAAACTTCTGAGTTTTTCACCCAGGTATGCCACCTGCCCGATACGGGCTTCCAGGTAATCAAATTCGGTTCCTTCCATGAGCCCCTGGGCCAGGGCACCCAGGTCGCGTCCTGCGAGGCCGCCATATGTGAGGTAGCCTTCATACATAATATTAAAAACACTGGCTTTATCAAAAACCGCTTTATCGCGAAGGGCAATGAATCCGCCAATGTTTACGATGGCATCCTTTTTACTGCTCATGGTAGCACCATCCACACATGAAAACATTTCTTTCACGATTTCCCGTATGGTTTTGTTTTCATAACCCTTTTCACGGGTTTTAATGAAATAGGCGTTTTCAGCAAAACGTGCTGCATCAAAAACGCACATGATACCATACTTTTTGCAAAGCGCCGATACATCGCGGATGTTTTCCATAGATACAGGCTGACCGCCCGTTGTATTACAGGTTACCGTGATTATGCATAACGGAATTCTTTCTGCAGGATATTTCTTGAAAACTTCTTCCAGCTTTTCCAGGTCAATGTTGCCCTTGAAAGGATGATACTCTGATGTATTACAGGCTTCATCAATAGTGCAGTCAACAGCCCTGGCACGGCGATATTCGATATGGCCTTTTGTTGTATCGAAATGTGAGTTTCCGGGTACCACATCTTTTTCTTTTATCAGGGCCGAGAATAATACATTTTCTGCAGCACGTCCCTGGTGAGTGGGTAAAAAGTAGGGCATGCCCAGCAAATCATGTATGGTGTCTTTTAACTTGTGAAAAGAAAGTGAACCTGCATAGCTTTCGTCGCCCAGCATGATTTCCGACCATTGATACTGGCTCATGGCTCCGGTACCTGAATCGGTAAGCAAGTCTACAAAAACCCGGTCGCTCCGCAGGTTGAAAAGATTGTACTTTGCTTCTTTGATCCACTTTTCGCGTTCTTCGCGGCTGCTTCGGTAAAGGGGTTCTACTACTTTTATTTTATAGGGTTCTGCATAGGGTAATTCCATAGCAAAATAGTGTTTTGATTGAGAATTTGGGTGAATAGGAAAAAAGGAATTGTTTGCCCGATATGCTCACGGGCAGAGAAAGGGATAATCAGTAGGTATCGCGACGTTTGATATTGCGATACAGGTATTTGGGAATATTTGTATAAAAAGAGTTCACTAAGATAAAATCTGTTATGTATTCCACGGCAAATGTATAAAAAAAGATTTATTTACCCCAGGAAATCTTTTTGAAGGGCATATGGGGCGGGCGCAGCCCGCCCCATATGCCCCTTTTTTAAACCCATGCCCGCACCTGTCATTCCGCAGCGCAGCTAGGAATCCCTATGAATTATGCACTGCAGGTGTTTTTAAACCGGGCGTAAAAAAACAACCATTGGAAGTGTGTAGCAAAGACCTTTTTAAAAAATGGCAGTGCTGGTAGCTGACGGATCCCTTCCCGCAGCGCAGCAAGGGATCTGTTCAAAGTGTGCGAAGAAGAATATTTTTAAAAAACGGCAGTGCTGGTAGCCGGCGGATCCCTTGCTTCGCTGCGGGATGACAGGCTTGCCCGGCCGGGGGAGGAGGAATTAGGATGACGGGCGCAGCCCGCCATCCTGTTTTTAAAATGGAATAATCTGTAAATTTCTTAACTTTATGTAGGAAGAGCATTAATGAATCATTAAGAATGAAGAACCATCGTTATTTTGTATATATCCTTACCAATAAAAATAAAACAGTATTGTATGTGGGTGTAACGAATAATCTGGAGAGAAGACTTCATGAACATATTACCGGCAAGTTTAAAGGTTTTACAAGTAGGTATAATTGTCATTATCTGATTTATTTTGAAGAGTTTAACAATGTCCACACTGCGATAGCCAGGGAGAAATACATAAAAGACTGGTCCCGGAAAAAAAAGCATGCATTAATTAATTCAGTTAATCCGCAGTGGCAGTTTTTAAATGATGGCAGCAGGATTACAAAAGATCTGTCCAACAAACCAAATCATACATAAACGAATAAAAGGAAGGAGCGGGCGAAGCCCGCTCCTTCCTTATCCCTCAATGGCTTGTACCTGTCATTCCGCCGCGTAGCAAGGAATCCGCTCGAAGTGTGCACTGCAGGTATTTAGAAATGGGGTGATGCAAGGAATCTCTTTGAAATATACACTGCAGATGTTTTGATCCGGGCGAAGCGAAGGAATCCCTTTGAATTATACACTGCAGATGTTTAAAACGGGCGCAGCGAAATAACCGTTCGAAGTGTGCAACAAAGTCCTTTTTGAAAAACGGCAGTGCCAGTAGCTGACAGATCCCTTCCCGCAGCACCGCAAGGAAACCATTTGAAGTGTGTAGCAAAGACATTTTTAAAAAAGCTGTAGTGCCAGTAGCCGTCAGATCCCTTGCTTCGCAGCGGGATGACATGGTCG
>JBHEOF010000069.1:0-13794 GCA_046261715.1 Bacteroidales bacterium | reverse complement strand
GGAGGGTACTTATGGAATTGCAATTCTTGTGGGGATATATGCAATTCTGTATGGGGTGCATGCTATCTTTTTATCTGCTCAAAAAACTAATTTATAATTCAATTTTATTTAGTTAGCGAAATAAATATAACTACGAAGGTGTCATATACTCTGCTACAAAACACGCACAAGGCGAAATAAAAATGCCCGTTACCGCTCAATAAAATTATTCAACATATAGGAAAATTCTTTCGTGCGCAAATACCCATATGACTTATGCGGATTATGTTCTCCTGCTTCACTTATATAATCATTTGCAACATTAAAATCTCTTGGTTTTATTGCATTTTCGTTGAATTTATATCTACGCGAAAGCTTATAATTAAGTGTTATTTTATCCAGTAAATCTGAAAAGTTAAACCAGTTTTCATATATGCCTGGTGGAGTTACCATCTCTTTTTTACCCCTGGGCTTGTTTTTGTATTGTGATGCTATTTTGCTCACAACCAAGGGTATTCCCAAAGGCGAACCAATAGTAATAAAGGTATGGACTTTATATTCCGGAGCAAAAAAGCTTAAAACATCAAAAGCAATAATGGAACCCATGGAGTGGGCTATAAGAAGAATTTTATCATTTTTGTGTTCATCCAGTACATCAGCTAATCTTTGTTTGATCAGCTCCTTTTTCCTGCATTTTACAGGATCTACGGTTTCGCATTCATCCTCATAATAAATTTCAAGATCGGAAAAATACTTGCGAATAATATAATCTGGTATGAATGAATATTTTATTGTGAGATCTTCATTAAGGAATATTTTATAAAGCTGTTTACCAACGTACCTTAATAATCTCTTTCTAATTCTGTAACTTCGGCGCTCAGAATAAGAGTTACCTTTTGTGTATTTTTCATCAATATAAGATGGGTTTTCCGGATCTTCAACATTCTTGTCAAGTGGATGCGGATACAAAATATCAGCCCAGTATACCATCTTAAATTCTGGCAATTCAGTTTCAAAGCCCTGATTTGCCAAACCTTCCTTGAGGGAAAGTTGCCACCATTTACTTAATGTGTCTTTGTCGGGTTTGTTGCCCAGTCCATGAATCCCTATGATTATGCGTGCCATAGCCCTGAAATTAAATCAACATTAGATTTTATCTTTAAGCTTTTCCGCCATCCGGGCAGCCCGGTCAGAAGTAATACAATCCACTCCATATCCAAACAATTCTAAAGCTCTGTTGGGGTCATTCACCGTCCACACATACACCGGATAACCGGCAGAAGAAATTTTTTCAATATACTCTCTGGTCAGGAATCTGCTATCTCCAATATTTACCCCGTCAATATTGTATTTTATTATCTTTCTTAAAACTGCACCGGTATATATTCCCTTCAGATACTTTAACAATAATGGCCTTGACCTGAATAGCCAAAGCATTTTTATTTGCGGCATCATTTTTTTGGCTTTGGAAAGGGTTTGCAGGTTGAAGGCAATGATCTCGATCTGGTCATCTTGCAAACCGCTGTTTTCTATATAACCTTTTAGCTTACCAAGCATTGCGGAGTCGCTTTTGATTTCTACTATCAGCTTACCATCTGATGGAACAGTGGCCAGCACATCTGTCAAAGCAGGAATTTTTTCCCCTGCCCATTTTTCTCCCTTCCATGAGCCAGCATCAAGTTTTTGCAGTTCATGCATGACTGATTTTCTGATAATTAATTTTTTGCCAGTGGTCCGCAAAGTATCTTTATCATGCATCACGCATATTTCATCATCGGCTGTTAAATGCACATCTATTTCCACAGCTCTTATTTCTCTTTGCCAGGCAAGGTTAATTGCAGCAAGAGTATTTTCAGGTGCTTCAAATGACTCACCCCTGTGGGCTATGAAAATATGGTTTGATTTCACAACAAATGTGTAGGGGTTATTGTAATATGCTTAATTATTGCTTGATATCTGCTTTGGTTGATAAAGATAATTTTTTTCGATATAAATCTGTTATTCTTTGATAGATTATATGTAAAAATTTTATATAGGATGAATTAAAAAAGATAAGCAATTTTAATTCATAATTTTAAGTGAAATTAATTTCTTATCAGTGCAGGATTTCACTCCAGAAGTGCTATATTTGCAACAGGAAAGCACATTTCTCAAAAGCAAGTATAATGTTAAAACCTAAAAAAAAGCATCATGGAGACCTTAAATGAGAATAAATCAAACAAACCGATGCGCACCGGACTGATTGTGCTGGCGGTTTTACTGCTTCTTTCACTGATTTTTATAATTATATTACTGATTAGAGGTGGCCGGTTAGCCACTGAAAGTGAATCACTTGAAAGTGACAAGCAGATTCTTATGGAAGAATATCAGAACATGAAAACCCAAAGGGAAGAAAGCAGGGAAGAAACTGCTGATATTAAATCTCAGATGGAAAGAATGAGATCTGATTTTGAAGAAGAATTGCGCAGTCGTAATGCACAGATCTCCGGTTTAAGAGCACGGGCAAATGAAGTAATAGAATTGAGAAAGCAAGTGGAAGAGTTTAAACTTATGCAGGCTGATTTTGAGCGCTTGCAACAAGTACATGATTCACTACTTCTTGAATATGAAGAGCTTAATGGGCAGTACAAAGTCCTCACTGATCAGATGGAAGCTTTGCAGGATAGTGTTGATGCTGTAAGGGATCTTAGTGCATACAATATTTATCCACTTACCAAATGGGAACGCTGGTTGTGGGCCGACAGATATAATGTTTCGCAAGCCCGAAGGGTAGATCAAACCGATATTACTTTTGAAATTGCGGGTACTCCCTTTTCCATTGCAGGTGAACGTACTGTTTATCTTACTATGCTGAATCCTGAAGGACAAGTAATGTATCCTTCCGCAGAAACATTTATGAGAACGGATACCGGCGAAGCTATCCCTTACACTCAGAAGCAGGAAATAGATTTTTCAGGAGAGAATGTTCCTGTGAGATTTAAAGTGGAGCATCCTGAAAATCTTGATCCCGGCACTTATCGTATTGATGTGTATGTTGATGGCAATCTCATCAGAACTAAAGAAATAAACCTGGAGTAGTATTTTGCAGATTATTATTCTCACAATAAAAAAACGGAGCAGATAATTTCTGCTCCGTTTTTTTTTATTGTATTTTATTGTAAAATTAACTTAGGCTGTCATACCGCCGTCTATCGGGTGAATTGCACCGGTAATAAAACTGCTTTCATCACTGGCAAGAAACAATGCCAATGCGGCTACTTCATCATTGTTGGCATAGCGCCCGAGTGGAATGGCTTGTTCGAAGCTTTTCCTGGCTTCATCAGAAGAATCAGGAGAAAAACCCTTTTCAAGTGATTCCATCATTCTGTTATCCACAGGTGAAGGATTAATGGTATTTACCCTTATCTTATGCGGTGCTCCTTCGAGTGCAGCAGAGCGCATCATTCCTATCAAGGCATGCTTGCTGGCCACATAGGGCAGTACATTTGCCGTACCTGTAAGCCCGGCAACGGAAGATGTTATGATTACCGATCCTCCTTTATCTTTCATCAAAGGAAATATGTAACGCAATCCAAAATAAACTCCGTGAACGTTTACATCCATTAATTTGTGATACGTATCCATAGGATATTCATCCAGGGGTTTTACATCACCTTCGATTCCCGCATTATTAAAAAACACATCTACATTTCCAAAAAGCTCTTTGGCCTTTTCGGCATATGCTTTTACCTGCTTATCATCGCTTACATCGGCTGTAAAAATGTGTACATCGGATGAGTTGAGTTCATCTTTTGTTTTTTCAAGAGCTTTCTCATCAAGATCTACCAACAACACTTTCGCACCTTCTTTCAGCATCATTTTAGCCGTAGCAGATCCAATACCACCAGAACCTCCGGTAATAACAACATTTTTGTTTTCTAATCTTCTCATAATATTCTGATTTTTATTGGTTTGAACTATAAATTAAACAAGCCATACCGGTCATTGTTTGAAAAATGTAAAGAAAATCAATAATTAATTGTGGTTTGGTTTTAAAGATGAGTTCAATAATAAAAAATACCGCTAAAACAAACTTTTAAGGCGTGCTTGTGTTTTTTAATTGGGAATAATATGTGATTTGTATCAAGGAATTCATTTTGACAAAAGGGAAACTGTTTTTGACATT
Source organism: Bacteroidales bacterium (assembly GCA_046261715.1). Lineage (GTDB taxonomy): Bacteria > Bacteroidota > Bacteroidia > Bacteroidales > UBA7960 > SKVR01. Next base: position 9,650 of record JBHEOF010000069.1, on the reverse strand, counting down.
TATTCATGGTATATACAAAAGGATTTAGTAACTTAGATATCGCAATTTTCAAAGGCAGAAAGTCCGAAAAACACAGTAAAACATTTAGTTTGTGTGATCAGTTTATTCATCATTTATCATAAATATATATTCAGTTATCGGGTAGGTAACTGCAGTACGTTATTTCAAAATCAGAACTTATGAGTAATAAAGAGAAAGAGTATTATGCATTAGAGAATCAGGAGTGGCTTGAGTCGCTGGAGTATTTGATTCAAAATGAGGAACCGCAGCGGGTGCGTGAAATACTTGCAATGTTGCAAAACAAGGCACATAAAGAGGGTATTGTTTTTCGCTGTCCTGGCAATACACCCTATATTAACAGCATTTCACCCCGTAAGGAAGTTCCGTTTCCTGGCAGTCGTGAAATAGAAAGAAGAATAAAAAGTTTGATCCGCTGGAATGCTATGGCTATGGTAGTAAGAGCCAACCTGGAATCTGAGGGTATAGGCGGACATATTTCAACCTATGCATCATCTGCCACATTGCTTGAAGTAGCTTTTAATCATTTCTTCCGTGCCGGTGATAACAATGATCCCTCCGATATAGTATATTTCCAGGGGCATGCATCTCCGGGTATTTATGCACGTTCTTTCCTGGAAGGAAGGCTTTCTGAAACCGATTTGCATAATTTCCGTCAGGAGTTGCGCAAAGAAGGAGGCTTACCATCATACCCACACCCACGAACGATGCCTGATTACTGGCGTTTCCCCACAGTATCAATGGGTTTGGGGCCACTCATGGCAATATATCAGGCCCGATTTAACAAATACCTGGAAGATCGTGGACTGAAGGAAAAAACCAATCAGAAAATCTGGGCATTTTTGGGCGACGGAGAAATGGATGAACCCGAATCGCTTGGTGCCATTACTGTGGCCAGCCGCGAGAATCTGAATAATCTCATCTTTGTGGTTAACTGTAACCTGCAACGACTTGACGGGCCTGTAAGAGGTAACGGAAAAATCATACAGGAACTGGAAGCTGCTTTTAAGGGTGCCAGATGGAAGGTTTTTAAAGTGATCTGGGGAAGCGATTGGGATCCGCTTATTGCTAAGGATGAAAGTGGCGATTTGCTTAAGGCCATGGAAGAAACACCTGATGGTCAGTTCCAGAAATATGTGGTTTCATCGGGTGATTACATTCGCAAAGACTTTTTTGGCAGAAGTGAAAATCTTCTGAAACTGGTTGAAAACTATTCTGATGAACAACTTGAAAAACTCAACCGTGGTGGTCATGACCCGAAAAAAGTGTACAATGCATACCAGCAGGCTGTAAATTATAAAGACGGCCCCGTAGTAATACTGGCACAAACCATCAAAGGTTATGGTTTGGGAGAAGCCGGAGAAGGACGCAATATTACCCACCAGCAGAAAAAACTCAATGAGGAAGAATTGCTACATTTCAGAAGCCGCTTCGGTATTCCACTCTCTGATGAAGATGCTATTAAAGCTCCGTTCTTCAGACCAGCTGAAGATAGTGAAGAAATTCAATATCTGAAAAAACGCAGGGAAGAACTGGGTGGATATCTGCCAAAAAGGGTTGCTGATGCGCCTCCTGTTTCCATGCCCGATGAAAAGATTTTCAAAGAATTAACCGGTGGATCAGGAGATCGTGAACTCGCTACTACCATGTCAATGGTAAATCTGATGTCAAAGATGATGAGCGATAAAAAAATGGGTAAACTGATAGTGCCCATAGTTCCTGATGAATCACGTACATTTGGCATGGATGCTTTGTTCCGGAAATTTGGTATTTATTCGCATGTAGGGCAAAATTATGAACCGGTTGATAAGGATTCATTCCTATATTATAAAGAAGCAAAAGACGGAGCAATACTGGAAGAAGGGATTACCGAAGCCGGTTGCATGTCCTCATTCATTGCTGCAGGAACATCATATTCTACACATGGAGTCAACATGATTCCCATTTTCATTTATTACTCAATGTTTGGCTTTCAAAGAATCGGCGACCTTGTTTGGGCTGCATCCGATATGCGGACCCGTGGTTTTATGATTGGTGGAACATCAGGACGCACTACTCTTGCAGGTGAAGGTTTACAACACCAGGATGGTCATTCGCATATGCTGGCTATGACCGTACCTTCTGTTAAAGCATATGACCCTGCATTTGAATATGAACTTGCGGTAATTGTTAAAGAGGGTATGAAGCGTATGTTTGTAGATCAGGAAGATCTTATTTATTACATTACCGTGCTCAATGAAAAATACAAAATGCCACCTATGCCTGCTGATGTGGAAGAAGGTATTTTGAAAGGCATGTATAAATTCAGGAAATCCAAAAAGCGTAAGGGAGAAAAAGTACATCTTTTCGGCAGTGGTGCCATCCTCAATGAAGCGCTTAGAGCTGCTGAAATGATGGAAAAAGATTACGATGTAATTGCAGATGTGTGGAGTGTAACCAGCTACAAGGAATTATATGAAGATGCACGCGAAACCGATCGATGGAACAGGCTAAACCCCGAGAAAAAACCACGTCTTACCTACATTGAACAATGTATGGAAGGAGATGAAGGTTTGTGTATTGCAGCGCATGATTATATGAAGGCTATTCCAATGACTGTTTGCAGATGGTTCCCCGGAGTGCTTACTGTATTGGGTACCGATGGTTTCGGCAGAAGCGACAACAGGAGAGCCCTCAGAGATTATTTCGAAGTTGATGACCGGCATATTGCTTATGCTGCATTGCATAGCTTGCACCGCGAAGGGAAACTTGATAAAAAATCCCTGCTAAAGGCCAAAAAGGATTTCAATATTGATAATGAAAAACCCAATCCAACAGAGATTTAAAATTATTCAGATATGATCAAAGAAATAAAATTACCCGAGATAGCCGATAATGTTACCAGTGCTGTTGTGCTTGAAATACTTGTTTCTGCCGGTGATAAGGTTGCAGCTGACGATTCACTTGCTGAAATGGAAAGCGATAAGGCAAGTTTTGAGTTACCCTCCGATTTTGACGGTGTGATCAAGGAAGTAAAAGTGAGCGAAGGTGATGAAGTAAAGGTAGGTCAGGTGATGTTCACCATTGATACTGCCGGAGAAGGCGAAGAACCATCGGATGAAAAAGAAGAAAAAAAATCGTCTGAAGAAAAATCCGGTGAAAAAGAAGCTTCCCAAAAGAAAGAAGAAGAGGTAACACCGGATGAAAAAGAAGACGAAGTAAAAGAAGAACCAGAGGAAGATGAGAAAGATGAAAAACCATCTGATGAAAAACCGGCAGAAAAGGAACCGGTAGCCCAGGAAACCGGTAGCAGTAAATCTGCTGCTCATGTTCCCGCTTCACCGGCTGTTAGAAGACTGGCCCGTGAAATTGGTGTAGACATTACACAGGTTAAGGGAACCGGCCCGGCTGATCGAGTTATTGAAGATGATGTGAAAGCTTATGCCAAAAAAATGCTGCAAGGCGGCAAACCAGCAGGAACCACTGCTTTGTCAGATGATTTTGAATTGCCCGATTTCTCCAAATATGGTGAGATCAAAAGGGAGAAGATGGATACCATCCGCAAAATCACTGCGCGTTCTATGGCCGGTTCATGGCAAAATATTCCTCATGTTTTTCAATTCGACAAAGCTGATGTTACTGAGCTGGAGAAATTCAGAAAAAATTATTCAAAATATGTTGAGAAACAGGGAGCCAAGCTTACGGTTACAGCTATTTTGCTCAAGCTTACAGCTATGGCATTGCGAAAATTTCCTAAATTCAATGCCAGTGTAGATATGAAAAATGAAGAGATCATCTACAAGGACTATGTGCATATTGGTGTGGCAGTTGACACTGACAGAGGCCTGCTTGTGCCGGTAATTCGCGATGCGGATAAAAAAACCATCACAGAATTATCCATCGAGCTAAATGAAATGGCCGAAAAAGCCCGTAAGAAAAAGATCAAACCTGATGAACTGCAGGGTGCTAATTTTACCATTTCCAATCTGGGAGGTATTGGCGGAACTAACTTTACACCCATTGTAAACCGTCCGGCAGTTGCTATACTGGGAGTATCGCGCTCACAGATGGAGCCGGTATTTACAGACGGTGAATTTAAACCCCGCATGATGCTGCCGCTTTCTCTTTCTTATGATCATCGTTTGATTGACGGTGCTGATGGGGCAAGATTCCTGCGCTGGCTGGTTGAATCCATGCAGAACCCATTGGTAACAATGTTTTAAATGCATTACATTTTTCCTGAATCCTGGAGGTTTTGAATCCTCCAGGGTTTAGAGTTTTTACTTGAATCAATTTGAAAAAATAATACAATGTCAGAAAAAAAACAATTAATAGTACTGGGAGCAGGTCCGGGTGGTTATGCCGCTGCTTTTCAGGCTTCCAATCTTGATCTGAACGTAACGCTCATTGATCCCAAGCCCGATCCGGGTGGGGTATGCCTTTTTCATGGCTGTATACCCACAAAGGCATTATTGCATCTGGCGGCAGTAAAGGATGAATCGGAAAAGGCTGCCGATTGGGGTCTTACATTCTCAGGTGTAAAAGTTGATATTGATAAAGTCAGGAAATGGAAAGAATCGGTGGTGAAGCAGTTAACCGGTGGATTAGGACAACTGGCGAAAGCCCGAAAGGTTGAATACCTGCAAGGTACCGCAATGCTTACAGGTGAAAATACGCTGGAATTTACTCCGGTAAAAGGAGATAAAAAGGAACTAGAATTTGAAAAACTCATCATTGCAACGGGTGCTTCACCATCGTCATTGCCTGGTGTACCATTTGACAACAATGTTTGGAATGCCGAGAAAGCACTTGAACTGCAGGAAGTTCCAAAACGTCTTTTGATTGTGGGTGCCGGCTATATCGGACTGGAAATGAGTGTGATTTACAAATCCCTGGGGTCGGAAATAACCATTGCTGAATTTACATCTGATATTATTCCCGGGCTCGACCAGGATTTACGGGATGTATTTAAGAAAGAACGTAGAGATCTGATTCAGAACACAAGATTTAATACCAAAGTAATTGGTGTTCAGAAGAAAGGGAAAATAATGGAAGTGGAATTTGAAAGCCAGGACGGTAAAAAGAAAAAAGAACCTTTTGATAAAATCCTTGTGGCAATTGGAGGCAAACCCAACACCAAAGATATTGGCTTGGAAAAAGCTGATATTGAAACCGATGACAAAGGTTTTATCAAGGTAAATCTGGTAAGGCAAACCAACGTAAAAAGCATTTATGCCATTGGTGATGTAACCGGCCAGCCTATGCTTGCGCACAAAGCATCGCATGAAGGGCGCGTTGCTGCAGAGCATATCGCAGGACATAAAACAGCTTATGAACCCAAAGCTATTCCTGCAGTTGTGTTTACGGATCCGGAAATTGCCTGGACAGGTCTTACAGAAACAGAAGCCAAAGAACAAGGCAAAAAAGTTGAAGTAGCAAAATTCCCATGGGCAGCATCAGGAAGAGCGGTTACTCTCGGTTTGAAGAGCGGATTAACCAAGCTGATCATTGATCCTGAGAATGATCGTGTTTTGGGTGCCGGATTTGTAGGCAAGGAAGCCGGAAGTATGGTGGCGGAAGCAACTTTAGCCATAGAAATGGCTGCTGTAGCCCGTGACCTGGAGCTTACCATCCACCCGCACCCCACACTTTCAGAAACCATCATGGAAGCTGCCGAAGTGTATTACGGGCACGCTACCCACATCCATAAAAAGAAGAAAAAATAATATATCTCAAAGTTAAAAACCGGGGGGGTGACTTTTAGTCGAGCCCCCTTTTTTGTTATCTAACAAGCCTGTTTTATAAGTTGGTATTATTTATTTAACTTTATTGCTGTTAAGAGTCCTTTTTATTTAACTGCATTTTCCACTAGAAAGTATTATTTAACTTAAAATCCCTGAAACCATGAAAAAAAGTATACAACCTGGAACATTAACAGCAATATCTTTTGTCAGTATTCTGTTTTTTTTGATTGTGTTTTCATCATGTGAAGATTCACAGCGGCAACACCTATCGGAAGGAACTGATTATTTTCCATTACTGGAAATGGACATCGAAACCCTTCAAAATGCCTATGCAGATGGAACTTATACCGTTACAGAAGTAGTTCAGCTATACTTGGATCGTATTGAACTGATTGACAAGTCTGGTCCTGCTTTGAACTCTATACTAATGGTAAATCCCGATGCACTGGAAATTGCCCTGGAACTGGATCGTGAGCTGGCAGAAGGAAAATCGCGAGGCCTCCTGCATGGCATACCTGTTCTTCTTAAAGACAATATTGAAACCCATGACCAGATGCCCACTACGGCAGGCTCAAGAGCACTGGCCAATTCTTTTCCATTAAAAGATAGTTTTGTGGCCCAAAAGCTCAGGGAAGCCGGTGCGGTAATTCTGGGCAAGGCCAATCTGAGTGAGTGGGCAAATTTTCGGGGTGAGTTATCCAGCAGCGGATGGAGTGGAGTAGGAGGGCAGACTAAAAACCCTTATGTGTTAGATCGCAACCCGTGTGGTTCCAGTGCCGGATCGGGTGCTGCAGTATCAGCCAGTCTTACCATGTTTGCCATAGGTACCGAAACCAACGGTTCTATTGTTTGCCCTTCGCATGCCAATGGTATTGTGGGTATTAAACCTACGGTTGGTCTGGTAAGCAGAAGCGGCGTTATACCCATTTCTTATAACCTGGATATTGCCGGTCCCATGGCACGCAATGTTAAAGATGCTGCCACTGCACTGGGTGCACTTGTTGGAGTTGATCCTGATGATGAACTTACACTAAATAGCGAAGGGAAATATCATACCGATTATACGCAATTTCTGAAAGCAGATGGCTTACAGGGCAAACGTATAGGGTTTTTTACTGCCGCACAAGGAAGGAATTTCAAAGTAGATACTCTCATGGAACAAGCTGTGGAATTTATGAAAAGCCAGGGTGCGGAAATCATCGAAATTGACCAGGTAACAGCACCAGGAACAGGCAATCATGCTTTTCAGGTGATGCTTTTTGAATATAAAGATGGGTTGAATAAATATTTTGCATCCCTGGGCACGGATGCCCCTATAAAAAATCTGGAAGAGCTTATTGAATTTAATAAGTCTGATTCCATTAGTATGCAGTATTATAATCAGGCTTACCTTGAAATGGCTCAGGAAAAAGGGAGTCTTGATTCACAGGAATATAAAGATGCTCTGGCTGCTATGCACAAAGGTGCCCGCGAGGAAGGTATCGATAAAGTGATGGATGAGCATAACCTTGATGCCATTATTGCACCCACAGGCAGTCCTGCCTGGAAAACCGACTGGGTAAATGGCGACAGCTTTCAATTGGGAAGTTCATCCCCGGCTGCGCATGCCGGATATCCCAATATTACTCTACCTATGGGGTTTGTAGATGATCTGCCTGTAGGAATTTCTATCTTTGGCCGCGCCTGGAGTGAACCTGTCCTGCTCGAAATTGCCTATGCATATGAGCAGGGAACAAATCACAGGAGAATACCTGAGTTTCTTGTAACGGATATGGATTAGTTTGTGCCAATATTTATCTGATATACTGATCCTTCTGACTTCTGTTTTTGGTCTTTTTGGTCTGCTTTTTTTGTAAAGTTGATTATTCCTGGTTTTTGTCAGGATACAGTTATCGCTACAACTATATGTATGGTGGTTTTTTTAAACTTTACGGTATTCTAAAAAATCTTTATGTTACACACTTCTTATATTGAACTCAATAAAGATGCCCTGAACAATAATATTCGGTTTCTGAAAAAAAGAATGGGTAGCCATGCCCAGTACTCGATGGTCGTAAAAGCCAATGCTTACGGGCATGGGATTGAAAAACTTCTCCCATTGGTTGAAGATTGTGGGGTAAGTCATTATTCTGTTTTCAGTATAGCTGAAGCCATGCGTGCATACGAAATCAAAAAAGAGTCCTGTGATTTAATGATCATGGGCTTTATTGACGATGATTATTTGGAATGGGCCATTGAAAAAGATGTTTCATTTTTTGTTTTTACTCCCGAAAGACTCCGGAAGGTTATTGATGTAGCCCGAAAAACAAGCAAACCGGCAAAGATTCATATTGAACTGGAAACAGGTATGCATCGTACCGGATTTTGTGAAGACCAGTTAGAAAATGTGTCTGGCCTGCTCAGAAAACATTCTTCAAATATTACTCTTGAAGGCATATGCTCTCATATGGCGGGTGCCGAAAGCATTGTCAATTATCAGCGCATGCATGACCAAATCGATACGTTCAACAAACTTTGCAGTTGGTTTCATGCCGAAGGATTTCAACCCAGGTATCGACATCTGGCTTGTTCGGCAGGCGTATTAAATTATCCTGATTCGGTAATGGACATGGCACGGGTAGGAATATCAAGTTATGGATTCTGGCCCAGCGATGAAACCAAAATGATGCATCTCAAAGAGGAAGGATTTAAAGAAGATCCGCTCCAAAGAGTGCTCTCCTGGAAAAGTGTTATCATGAGCGTCAATAATGTTCTTAAAGGAAAATATGTAAGTTATGGGAAAAGCTTTATGACCAACAGGAAGAGTAAAATCGCCACAGTGCCCGTTGGGTATGGCTACGGTTTTAGCCGTACACTCAGCAATAACGGGCATGTACTGGTAGATGGCAAAAGAGTAAGAGTTATTGGCAGTGTTAATATGAACATGGCAGTATTGGATGTTACCGATATTGAGAATGTAAAAGTAGGGGATAGCGTTGTTCTTATTGGTGAGCAGGGCGATGAGAGCATTTCGGTTGAATCTTTCAGCGATATGAATAACAGCATGAATTATGAGTTATTGACCAGACTTCCCCATCATATTCCAAGAAGAGAAGCCTAATAATACCATGTGTTTGTAGCTGGTTCATTTTCTTCTATGCATCTGCAAGAAAACTACCCTATTTTGTGTCTTCTTGCAAAGACTAATTATCTTTCTTTTCAGAAAGAAAGTTGTCAGGTGTGCTAAAATAACCGACTTGATTATTACAATCAAACAGATAAAATATGGAACTTACATTCGAATACTGGTATTTATTCCCCATTGCCATCCTGATTGCAACTTTGGCCATGGCATCCGGGGTTGGGGGTGCCGTATTTTTCTCTCCTTTGTTTATGCTGGCTCTCAAGCTGGATCCGCGTATTGCCGTGGGCACCGCTTTAATTACTGAACTTTTTGGATTTTCCAGCGGTGTTTTGGCATACTACCGAACAAAACTGATTGATTTTAAACTGGCTGCAAACCTGCTCATTTTCTCCGTTCCTGCAGCTATTGCAGGTGCTTATTATGCCGACCTTTTTCCTGATATTGTTTTAAAAACTATTTTTGCTACAGGGTTAATATTTATTGGTTATCAGATTTTTACGTCGTGGAGAAAGGAAGAGCGAGCCAAACATGAACAAAACCGTGAAAAAGAATTTTCTCATCATTACGAAAGTGAGTTAACTGACCGTGAAGGTAAAGTATACAGATATACAGTTTGTAATAAGAACATGGGACGGTTTTTTGCTGGCATAGGTGGGGCTTTTGTGGGGATGATTTCAGTAGGACTTGCCGAATTGCAGGAGTATCACCTTATGGCAAAATGTAAGGTTCCCGGGCCGGTAGCTGTTGCCACATCTGTTTTTGTTTTAGTGGTTACGGTATTGGTG
>JBHEOF010000068.1:11207-14424 GCA_046261715.1 Bacteroidales bacterium | reverse complement strand
TTAATGTTTTCAGGGCCGAATGATTACAGTACTTATTACAATCATTCAGCTCCATGGTTATCATCGTCTGGTTTAACAAGTATAGAAAAACATTTTTCCTATTTATCTTTTTATGATGAAGTAATTCCATACCAAAGGCAATACCATAATCTTATCGCTTTGGGTATGCTCGAAAATGATGATACAACATTTGTTGACCAAATATTACCTCCCTTTTTTAGTTCACACTGTTTATACACTAGACAGGAAATTGGGACTGCAGACTTATATCATAATACTACAACAATGAACAGCCCAATAAATCAAAATGCATGGGAATACATGTTAATCTCTCTTTTAGATACAACTTCCTCAAATATTTTTGAGAATAAGTATAAGAATAAATTCGATATTTATCCAAATCCATCAAACGGAATATTTTTTATAGATATAAGGAATATCCATCTGTCACCAGTATCCAGCGCTTATATTGTTATATATAATGTACAAGGCAGACAGATTTACAAAAGAAAAATGAATTCAAATGCTATCGAGATACAATTAAATAATCAACCAGGTGGGGTTTATTTCCTTCGGTTAGTAAATGATGAAGTTATAATCACTGAAAAAATAATCATCAAAAAATAAACATTCTTTATTCAATGTGAATGAAGAGAAAAAATGAAGAGGAAATAAAAAGTCAAAGGAACAGTACAGATAAATAGCCAGCCTGTAACAGGCGGTATATTTTATTGCCAAGATAGTGCAGGGTTCAGCGTTTCTGCATCTTATAAACTTTCGAGTAAATTAACAAGGCAGTGCTTCGAAATCGGCAACAAAAACATAGCGCCAAACCTTTATGGCAAATTATATTGGAATAACCATAAAAAAAATTTTACTATTTCAAATAATTTGAAAATGAAAAAACAAATTGAGTTATTCTTATTTCTTGTTATACTATTTTCAAGTTCTGCCTATGGACAAGAGAATAAAAACAGATTTGAGACAAAAATTGGATACGGATATTACCAAGGGTTTAACATAGGGCTTAATTACTTTTATACGGAGAAACTTAAAGTCGGATTTGGATTAGGAAGTCATTTAAATTTGCCTCCTTTAGAGAATGAAAAACATTTTAATATTCAGATTGAAAATACTTTATTTTTTGGAAAAATTAATAAACAAAATGTTGGGGGTTGGTATTTCAATCAACAATTAATGTATTGGGAACAAGGACAAATTAATGATAGATGGAAATTAATATCATTAGGGGTAAATATTGGGAAATCCATAGCGATTACAAAAAAAATTGGATTAGACTTTGAACTTGGCCCTGCATTTAATTTAGTCGTAGACAGAAAAAGAGACCCTTCAGTTGAAACTTCAGGTTGGATGTGGCCTGTCTTGTATAATGGCAGAGTACAATTAACATATAAATTTTAGGAGTCAATTATTTTTTCATGTAACAAGCCTGAGCGCACCATTGTTATTATTTCCTAAAATATAAATCAATTACATAATTAACCTTTTACTTTATCGTTTTCATTGCGCAAGAAATCAAAGAATTGATTACCTTTGCAAACTGTTTTCGAAAGCACTTACAAAAACAAACTAAGCACGAATTCATGCTAAACAAACTCAACACAAAAGGAATCCTTGTTTTTTCAGCTTTTTTATTGCTTTTTGCATCATGCAGTCAATATCAGAAACTGTTGAAAAGCGATGATGTAATGCTTAAAAAAGAGAAGGCTATAGAGTATTACAATAATGAAGATTACCACAGGGCACTGGGTTTATTAACGGATATAATACCGGCTTTCAGAGGTTCGGCCGAAGCTGAGCAGCTGAACTATTATTATGCTATGGCCCATTACAACCAGGGCGATTATGTACTGGCGGCTCATTATTTTAAAACGTTTACACAAGGGTTTCCCCGCAGTGAGCATGCTGAAGAGTTCTTGTTCATGAGTGCTTATTGCAAATATCTGCTTTCTCCACGACCGTCGCTTGACCAAACACCAACCCGCGAAGCCATGCAGGAATTGCAGGCATTTACCAATCGCTATCCTAACAGCCCCAGGGTGCAGGAAGCCAATGAACTGATTGATGAACTTCGTGAGAAACTCGAAACAAAAGCTTTTGAGTCAGCCATGCTGTTCTTTAATATCAGGGATTATATGGCAGCTGTTACATCATTTCAGAATGTGATTAGAGATTTTCCCGATACACAATATCGTGAAGATGCCATGTTTTATATCATGCGCTCACATTTTTTATATGCTGAAAACAGTATCGAAGCCCGTCAGCTTGAACGTTACAGAAATGTTGTTGAAGCATATCGCCGCCTGAAGAATCGTTATCCCGACTCAGAGTATCTTACCGATGCTGACAGATTGTTAAGCACTTCGCAGGAACAGATTGCCAGGCTCGAAGAACTGGCAGCAGGTAGCGAAAATAATAATTAATATAACCTTAATTACTACAAATATTTAAGTATACCATGGATTACAAAAAATTAAAAACAGAAGGTAATACTGTTACGCGCGATCTCAGAAGGTTTGACACAGAAACCGGAAATATTTATCAATCAGTGGTAATTATTGGCAAGCGTGCCAACCAGATTGGCCTTGAAATGAAAGAAGAGTTAAACAACAAACTTTCTGAATTTGCCACCTCTACCGATAATCTGGAAGAGGTATTTGAAAACCGCGAGCAGATTGAAATAGCCCGCTATTATGAGCAACTCCCCAAGCCAAGTCTTATTGCCATAAGCGAGTATCTTGAGGATAAAATATATTATCGCGTACCTGAAGAAAACGACTAATCCGTTGTAAGATAAAATGATCTTATGATCATGCAGGGTTTTTGAAAATATTGGAATATTTTTACCGGAAAGACTTTATTATCTTGTATTTGAAATACCGGATAAGTGCCTGCCGGATTCCGGTCTTCAAAAACCCTTTGTGTTTTAAGCAATTTTTTAACCGGTTAATGATCAGCGTCTGCAAAAACCAAACTACCCATGCTTAAAGGGAAAAAGATATTACTGGGAATAAGTGGCGGTATTGCTGCTTACAAGAGTATATTATTGATACGGCTTTTTAAAAAAGCAGGAGCAGAAGTACGGGTTGTAGCCACCGAAAGTGCCATGTGGTTTGTTTCCAGGGTTACCATTGAATCCTTGTCGCAAAATAAATTGTACGATAAAGTTTTTGGTGAAGAAAACGATTATACCACC
>JBHEOF010000068.1:0-11197 GCA_046261715.1 Bacteroidales bacterium | reverse complement strand
TACAAAATGCATCGTACGCTTTTTGACTTCATGTGGGAAAAGGCAAACATTCTTAAATAAATTCTGATTTTATGTCTTTTTTCCCAAGGAGGGTATTTTTTCGAACACACACTCCACGCCGATTGGGGTGATGTTTTTGTTGTGGCACCGGCTACAGCCAATATTATAGGCAAGTATGCCAACGGTATTGCCGATGATGCTCTTTCAACTTCCCTGATGGCTTTTGATAAAAAAGTATTTGTGGCGCCCGCCATGAACTGTAAGATGTATGAAAATTTTGCTTTTCAAAGCAATCTTACCCGGCTAAAGGAAAACAAAGTTGAGATCATTGAACCTGCAACTGGTTATCTTGCTTGTGGTTACGAAGGAAAGGGTCGCATGGAAGAGCCTGATGTGATTTTTTCTGTGGTGGAGAAGTACTTCTCACAAAAACAGGATCTGGCAGGGAAAAAAATATTGATTACTGCTGGTCCAACCCATGAAAATATTGACCCTGTCAGGTATATAGGAAATCATTCAAGCGGAAAAATGGGCTTTGCCATTGCTGAAGAACTTGCAAATCGGGGCGCTGAAGTGAAACTGGTTACAGGACCGGTGAATATTGAAAACGCAAATGAGCGCATAAACCGTATTGATGTTACTACAGCAGAAGAAATGTACAAGGCATGTACTGAAGTTTTTCCGGTTATGGATGCTGCCATACTTACCGCTGCAGTGGCTGATTACCGCCTTGAAAAGCCCTCTGAGAAAAAGATAAAACGAAACAGCAGGTCATTAACTATTGAGCTGGTGCCCAATCCCGATATACTTGCTGCACTTGGTAAAATGAAAAAAGAGAACCAGGTGCTTGCCGGTTTTGCCCTGGAAACAGACAATGAAGAAGCAAATGCACGTAAAAAACTGAAAAATAAAAATCTCGATTTTATTGTGATCAACTCTCTTAATGATGCCGGTGCCGGCTTTGGCTCCGATACCAATAAAATCACTATTTTAGACAATAAAAAGGGGCTTTCGGGGTTTGATTTAAAGAGCAAAAAACAGGTTGCACAGGATATTGTAAATAAACTGGTTACCTGTTTTAACAAATAACCGGTTATTTGCCCGGAAGTTTTGGGTTGCTTTTTTTGAATACTTAATTTGACTTCTATTGATTAAAAACATGCGAAAAATAATCTATCTCTTTCTGTTCCTGTTTCTTCCTGTAAGCTTGCTCAAAGCGCAGGAGTTGCAGTGCATGGTACAGATTTCTTCACCCGGTATGTCAGAAACCGATCGCCAGATCCTGCAAACCCTGCAGTCATCTGTGTATGAGTTTATGAACCAACGCAACTGGACCGAATACCAGTTTAAGCCCGAAGAAAGAATAGAAGCCAGTATACTTATTACCGTAAATGAAAAAATCGGCAGCGATGAATACAGGGCAACTATACAGGTGCAGTCGCGGCGACCTGTTTTTAAAACATCCTACAGTTCACCGATCATAAACCACAATGATCGCGATTTCAGCTTTCGTTACGTTGAAAACCAACCCCTTGAATATGCCGATAATACCTTTACCAATAACCTCACTTCTGTGCTTGCCTTTTATGCCTATATCATTATAGGTTTTGATTTCGATACCTTTTCGCCCATGGGCGGCACTCCCTATTTTGAGAAAGCCCAGAGTATAGTAAACCTCGCGCAAAATGCCCAGGAACGTGGCTGGAAATCCTTCGAAGGCCAAAGAAACCGTTACTGGCTTATGGAAAATATTTTTAATACACAGTATACCAATATCCGGCAGGCATTGTATACCTATCATCGTCTTGGGTTCGACAGGATGACCGACAATATGGATATGGCACGCACCGAAGTGGTAAATGCCATTGAAATGTTTCAGCGGGTGCACCGGCAAAGACCGGGTAGTTATCTTATGTCGATCATTATGACCACCAAAGGCGATGAGCTTGTTAATCTGTTTACCGAAGCACCTGCCATGGAAAAAAATCAGGTGGTACAGATTCTAACCGAGATAGATCCTGCAAACAGTGCACGCTACCGGCGAATTACCCAGCCACGTAACTGATTTCACCACAAACAGTTGTTTTAATTGATCACTCAGAAATGCCATTTTGCAGCCCTGTATATTGCAAAGTTTGTTAACTTTGTGGCTTAGCTAAAATTGTAGCCCTGGTTCAACATGTTAAAAAGTCTTCTGATTGAAAACTATGCCCTGATTGAGAAACTGGACATCAGCTTCGATGACGGGCTAACTATTATTACCGGTGAAACGGGTGCAGGTAAATCAATCCTGCTCGGTGCACTTGCATTGATACTTGGTCAGCGGGCCGATACCAAAGTACTTTACAACCCGCAAAAAAAGTGCATTATTGAAGGTACTTTTTCTATTGATCAGCTCAATCTGGAAGAGCTTTTTAGGGAGAATGAACTGGATTACGAGTCTCCGGCAATATTTCGCCGGGAAATAAATCCCCAGGGAAAATCACGCGCATTTATCAATGACACACCCGTTACGCTCAATATCATGAAAGATATTGCCGAACGGCTTATTGATATTCATTCGCAACATCAAAACCTTCTGGTTGGCAGATCAGCTTTCAGGTACAGTATTATTGATGCTTTTGCCGGTTTGCAGTTGACTGGGTTCAAAAATGAATTTCAAAAATTAACGCAGATCCGTAAAGAGCTTGAGCAGCTACGCGAAAGTGAAAAACAAACCCGTTCCGAACTGGATTATCTGAAATTTCAATACGATGAGCTGTATAAAGCACAGTTGAATACTGAAGAATTTTCTGAAATTGAATCGGAGCTGGAAATTCTGGATCATGCTTCAGAAATTAAACAAAATCTCGAAAAAGCCGATTTCCTGCTGCAAACCGGTCCTGAAAATATACTCTCCTTTCTTTCGGAAGTAACAGGTATTTTCCGTGCACTGGAAAAATACAGTTCACGCTATGCTGATCTGCACCAGCGGTTAATCTCTTCAGAGATAGAGATCAAAGATATAAGCCATGAAACAGCAGCTGTAAAAGAGGACGTTTCTATTGATCCTGGCCGGGCCGGTGAGCTTCAGCGACGGTATGATCTTTTGCAGAAACTGCTGCATAAACATGCTGCTGCCGATATGGATGAGCTGATTACGATCAGAGAAGATTTTATGAAAAAAATTGATGGCTTTGAATCTCTTGAACAGGATATTGAACAACTGGAAAAGGAATACCGTAATCTGGAAGAAAAGCTTATTGCGGAAGCCCGGAATGTCAGTAAGATAAGAAAAAAGGCTGTAACCGGGCTACAGGAACAGATCAGCAGTATACTCCGTGAACTGGGCATGCCCAAAGGTCGTTTCATTATAAGCCAAACCCAGTCGCCGCAGCTACATAGCAACGGAATAGATGATTTCACTTTTCTTTTTTCAGCCAATCCCGGCTCTGAGCCACGCGAGCTTACCCGTATTGCTTCGGGTGGCGAGCTATCCAGGCTAATGCTGGCCATGAAATCGGTAGTTTCTCTAAAAAATCTTCTTCCCACCATCATATTTGATGAAATTGATACCGGTGTTTCAGGTGAGATCGGTTTTAAGATGGGTGATATACTCGGAAGAATTGCCCGCAATATGCAGGTAATCTCAATTACCCACCTGCCGCAGGTTGCTGCTAAAGGAAATCGTCATTTTATTGTGTATAAGGAAACGGAAGAAGATGCAACCAAAACACATATTAAAAAAGTAGAAGAAAAGCACAGGGTGATTGAAATTGCAAAAATGCTTGGAGGTGAAAATCCGAGTGAAACAGTTTTACAAACCGCAGAAGAATTAATTCAAAAACAGAAAATTCATACAAATTAAAATACAATGGCAAATAATTTATTAAAAGGAAAAAGAGGAATTATTTTCGGTGCCCTGGATGAAAACTCCATTGCCTGGAAAGTGGCAGAGCGGGCCAAAGAGGAAGGTGCTGTATTTGTTCTTACCAACGCACCGGTTGCTTTGCGCAAGGGTGATATTTTCCGACTTGCAGAAAAAACCGGCAGCGAGGTAATTTCTGCTGATGTTACTCAGGTTGATGACCTGGAGAATCTTTTACAGGAAAGCATGAAGATCCTGGGTGGAAAAATCGATTTTATATTGCATTCGGTGGGTATGTCGCCCAATGTTCGTAAGGGTTTGCATTATACCAACCTGGATTATAACTATCTGAACAAAACCCTTGATGTGTCAGCTATTTCTCTTCATAAAGTACTCCAGACAGCCTATCAGCTCGATGCCATGAATGACTGGGGTAGTGTGGTTGCACTAAGTTATATTGCCGCCCAACGTACCTTTTCTTCTTACAGCGATATGGCCCAGGCCAAGGCAATGCTTGAATCTATTGCCCGCAGCTTTGGGTATCATTATGGAAAAAAGCGCAAGGTGAGGGTAAATACCGTTTCGCAATCTCCTACCAAAACAACTGCAGGCCAGGGTGTAGCAGGGTTTAATGCATTTCATACCTATGCCAACTGTATGTCGCCCCTGGGAAATGCCAGTTCATCCCAGTGCGCTGATTACTGCATTACCCTTTTCTCTGATCTCACCAAAATGGTTACCATGCAAAACCTGTTTCATGATGGCGGTTATTCAACCATGGGTATAAGTGATAAACTTGTAGATGATTGTTTCGTATGCCAGGGCGATTGTCATGAGAAGAATACCGACGATTAATAAAAAAATCGTAGGTTTGCGCCGGGAATTTTTTTCAGAAATCTATATTAAAATAAAACCCTTAATTCATGAGTTTTAAAATTGTTGTATTAGCCAAGCAAGTACCCGACACCCGCAATGTGGGTAAAGATGCCATGAAGGCCGATGGTACTGTTAACCGCAGCGCTCTGCCGGCAATCTTTAACCCCGAAGATCTGCATGCCCTTGAGCAGGCGCTCAGGGTCAAGGATCGCATTGACGATGCCGAGATCATTATACTTACTATGGGTCCGCCACGGGCTGCCGAAATTATCAGGGAAGCAATGTACCGGGGAGCAGATTCCGGTTATCTTATTACCGACAGGAAGTTTGCCGGTTCAGATACGCTGGCTACTTCTTATACCATCTCCCTGGCAGTGAAGAAATTGCAACCACACCTGGTTATTGCAGGTCGACAGGCCATTGACGGTGATACTGCGCAGGTAGGCCCACAGGTAGCAGAAAAACTGAATATTCCGCAGGTAACCTACTGCGAAGAAGTACTTGAAATCAAAGAAGACGAACTGATGGTCAAGCGCAGGCTTGAAAGAGGTGTTGAAGTTGTAAAAGCAAAAACCCCGCTGCTGATCACCGTACACAGTTCTGCTCCAACCTGCCGTCCGCGGCATGCCAAGCTCATCATGAAATTCAAGCATGCACGTACCGTGTCGGAATTGGTTGAAGAAACCAAGGATTACACCGAAATGATGACCAATAAGCCCTATCTGCGTATTGAAGAATGGAGTGTTGCCGATCTGGATGCCAATGTGGAAGCTTTGGGTTTGTCAGGTTCTCCTACCAAAGTGAAAAAGATTGAGAACGTGGTTTTTACACATAAAGACTCTATCAACCTTACGGTAATCGATAAGGATATGGATTATCTTATGAAAGAACTTATTGACAGCCATGTAATAGGCTAAAAACCAACTATTCAAAAACGAAAAACAAGGAAAAGTGAATAATAGTATATTTGTTTATTGCGAAATAGAAGACGGTCATGTGGTTGAGGTAAGCCTTGAGCTTCTTACCAAAGGGCGTAAGCTGGCCAATGAAATTGATCGTAAGCTGGAGGCTGTAGTTATTGGCCACAACCTGGGCGAAATTGAAAAGCAGATATTTCCATACGGAGTTGATGTAATTCATGTTGCTGATAATTCAAGGTTATATCCTTACCTTACCATGCCCCATGCCGAGATCGTATCTAAACTCTTTGAACAGGAGCAACCTGAAGTAGCTCTTTTTGGTGCCACTTCCGTGGGACGGGATCTTGCACCGCGTGTGGCTTCTAAACTGAAATGTGGTCTTACCGCCGACTGTACCAGTCTTGTTTTTGGCGATCATACTGAAAACAAAACCGGTAAGGAGTACAAAAATCTGCTCTATCAGATCAGGCCTGCCTTTGGTGGAAATATCATTGCTACCATTATCAATCCTGATACCCGCCCGCAAATGGCAACCGTCAGGGAAGGGGTAATGAAAAAAGAAGTGTTCAATTCAACCCACAAAGGTGAAGTAAAGCATATTAATGTAGATACAATACTTAACGACAGTCATATGGCTGTTGAAATCATTGAGCGCCATATAGAGAAGCAAAAGGTCAATATCAAAAACTCTCAGATCATCATTTCAGGTGGGTACGGAGTTGGATCCAAAGAAAATTTTGACCTGCTTTATGAGCTTGCTGATCTGCTGGGTGGTGAAGTAGGTGCCTCACGTGCTGCAGTGGATGCCGGGTTTGTTGATCATGCCCGCCAGGTAGGGCAGACAGGAGTAACCGTTCGCCCGAAACTGTATATTGCATGCGGTATTTCCGGTGCAGTGCAGCATACTGCAGGTATGAATGAATCAGCAAAAATTATTTCTATAAACAACGATCCCAAAGCTCCTATCAATCAGATAGCAGATTATGTTATTACAGGTAATGTAGAGGATGTGATCCCCAAAATGATCAAATTCTACAAGAAAAACACAAAGTAATTTTCTTTGCCTGAAAAGGGATTCAATGACTTAAATAAAAGAAAAATGGAAAATTTTTATAAAGATAACCCCAGTCTGAAGTTTCACCTAAAGCATCGCCTGATGGAGAAGATCATCAGGTTGAAAGAGAATGATTTTGCCGATAAGGATAAGTATGATTACGCATTCCAGGATTTTGAAGATGCGCTTGACTCCTACGATAAAGTTCTTGAGATTGTTGGTGAGATTTGCGGTGAGACTATAGGTCCGAATGCTGAGTCTGTTGATCATGAAGGACCTCAGCTTGTAAATAATGAAGTGATTTACGCAAAGGGAACTCAGGAAAATCATGAAACATTAACCAAGGCCGGTTTGATAGGTATGTCATTACCCAGAGAATACGGTGGGTTGAATTTTTCTATGGTACCTTATGTGATGGCTGCTGAGCTGGTATCACGTGCTGATGCCGGTTTTGCCAATATCTGGGGATTACAGGACTGTGCAGAAACCCTTCACGAATTTGCCAGTGACGAAATCAGGAAAGAATTTTTACCCCGTTTTAACCAGGGTGCCACAGCTGCTATGGATCTCACCGAACCCGATGCCGGCTCCGACCTGCAGGCAGTGCAACTTAAAGCTACTTATGATGAGCAAAAGCAACAGTGGTATCTTAACGGTGTTAAAAGATTTATTACCAATGGTGACGCCGATATTAGCCTTGTTTTGGCAAGAACTGAACCCGGTACGACCGACGGGCGCGGATTGTCACTATTTGTGTATGACAGGAAAGATAAAGCTCTTACCGTCAGACGTATCGAAAATAAACTGGGGATTAAAGGATCACCTACGTGCGAACTGGTATTTAAGGATGCACCCGCTAAACTGGTAGGTGAGCGTCGTATGGGATTGATTAAGTACGTAATGTCGCTGATGAACTCCGCCCGGCTGGGTGTAGGAGCTCAATCTGTTGGTATTGCCGAAGCAGCTTATCGCGAAGCATTAAAATATGCATACGAGCGTGAGCAGTTCGGTAAACCCATTATCAACTATCCGGCAGTATACGAAATGTTGTCGGTAATGCGCGCAAAGATTGATGCCAGCCGATCATTGCTTTACGAAACCGCCCGATATGTGGATATTTACAAAGCATACTCTTTTATCCAGGAAGAGCGCAAACTTGAGCCTGAAGAAAGAAATGATGCCAAACATCACACCCGTGTGGCAGATGCACTTACTCCACTTCTTAAACTTTTTGCCAGCGAGTATTGCAATGAAATCGCTTCAGAAGCTTTACAGGTGCATGGCGGTACCGGTTATATGAAGGATTTTCCTGTAGAAAGACTTTTCAGGGATGCCCGCATTACCAATATTTACGAAGGAACTTCGCAGTTGCAGGTGGTTGCTGCCATAAGGGCAGTGGGTAATGGAGCTTATCTCAAGTTGATCCGTGAATACCAGGAAGATCACGTGAAGCCTGAGTTTGAATACCTGAAAAGTATTTTGGTAGACCTTACTGATGAATATGAAAAACTTTCCAAAGTAGTATTGGAAGCAAAGAACAATGAGTTGCTTGATTTCCATGCACGTCGTTTGGTGGAAATGGCCGGTTATATCATTATGAGTTACCTGCTGCTTCAGGATATACATCGCAATATGGAGTACCGCAAATCGACAGAGATTTTCATTCGCAAAGCAAAAACTGAATGTGCTTCACGCGCTGAATTCATCAAATCATTTGAAGAAAAGAACCTGGGTACGTATAAAATTACCTGGGAGTAATATCCTTTTTTGATTTAATCATATTATGGGGAGCCAATGTGTGCTCCCTTTTTTAATTCACCACCATTTTTTTAATTTTTTGGTGATTGCCAGCAGATAATCTGTAAAAGTATATGCCTGAAGAAAAACCATTAATATTCAGTGGGATTGTATGGGTTCCTGCAGGAAATAAACGATCTGCCACGGTATCTTTTTTCCTTCCGACAACATCGTAAATGCTGAGATTAACTACCATGGGTCTGGGAAGCACAAAAGAAATAGATGTATTATCCGTTGCAGGATTCGGATAATTTTGCATCAATTCCGGCTCCGCAGAAGGAGAAAATATATGTCCCGTATTTAAACCACTGCTTGTAACTTCTATATTATCAAGCCGCAGCATATCGCGACGGCCATGATCTGCGTCAAGCTGGGTGCCGGTATAGTAATACTTCCATCGCAGCTGCACATACTCCTGATTATCAACCTGCGGTGGCAACTCAAAGGGGCCAAAATGAAATTCATGACCTGCCACATCCGAACGCATATATTCCACGACACTTCCATTTTCATCCAATACATCAACAAACTGGCCATAAGGCCCTATCTTGTATTGCATGCGTATGGCATACACCCTTGCATTGGGTGTGATAGTTCCGCCTGTCCATGATACTGTAATACCTTCAATTATTCTTGTATCCAACGCAAGCACCGCAGCCCCCAGATCCCTGTCGCGCCCGGTATTGATAAATGATATTCCGTTTTCTTCCAATCCGTTAATACGTGTACGTCCTGTAAGCTTGTAAGGAAACCCTATCAGCGCCTGGTCATCGGCATGATAATCATCTTCGGATATATGGTACCGTCCGGTCATGGGGTCGTTAAGTTGCGGATCGCTCATATTGGTCTGCAGAAAAAGCATATTGGGCGGAAAACTTCCTGCAGGTTCATTTTCAACCCAGTAACTGAATTGATACGGACCCTGTGCAAGGATGTAAGCAGGCGGGTTCAATTCATCACCGGTAAAATCATCTGTGGGTTCAAAATGCGCCATAAGATTTACATCCTGGTTGAAAGTAACTCTCCAGCTTTGTTCGTTGCTGCTTTCGCTGCCGCTCCAGTGTGAAAACCTGTAACCCGGATTTGGAATAGCCGTTAGTTGTATGGGTATACCCCTGAAATAAATGCCACTCCATCCTTGTGAAACATCTGGAGAAATAGTATTTATCTTAATCCTGCCCATCTCAGAATCGTTTACTGCCAGTTGCAGGTTGTAGATACCACTCAGATTAAAATGATCGCGGATATACATGCGCAGGTAGGCGGGCCTTTGCTGAGCGAAGGTGCGCATACGCTGTACATTATCATACCATTCGTTCATATCTACCGGCCGGCGCCAGCGGTCAATATGCTCCTGCATTTCGGGTTGCAGAGCTGTTTCTATGGAATCAATTACTGCAACAATATTTTCTGATTTTAATGTAGCGTTCATTAAATCTGCAAAACGATTGATGAAGTCATTTTTAAATCCTTCATTGTTGAGTAGATTTCTGAGCAGAAAGGTCGACCAGGATGGATTCGGCCAATCGGGTCCGTTAGCTTCCGTTGCAAATGCCAGGGTATTATGCGCTGCTCCCTGTTCAACCCCGGGTACGTAAAAGAAATCAAGCCAGAAACCAAAGTCGGTATCAAGTTTATGCCACCGCCAGCGGCCATCCAAACCAGTAGGGGCCTGCGGATCATAATCGATCAGTCTTCTGAAATAATTCACATTGTTTCCGGGCCAGTCGGTATTCATGATAAATATGCCGGTGATCTGCTCATCAATGAAGCTTTTGATATCCATCAGCGTTTGTACATGCTCAAAATTGCTTTCCGATGCCATATTATTGTTATTGATGAATGACCGCATGTTGTTATAATGTTGCACACCATCGGGATTACCATAAGCATATTGAGAATTATTCTGTACAATTGTCATTTCATGTTCTTCAAGGCCATAGTGACTAAAAATGTAATCTTCGTCATACCTGTCCCTGATGTTGTGAATTCCCCAGTATTCGCCATTTAAGAAAAGAATAGCAGGACGGTAATACTGGGTTTCCACATGGAGATCACGGGCCAGATACTGCATGAACCCATCGCGGAACACTGCCTGGTCCCAATCATTTCCCGAATTTCGTAGAAGAAATCTTTTGTATTGGTGGATCGGTTTTTCAGGGAAGAGCTGATAATTTAACCAACTGTCGCCGTAATCGTTGCGGGCATATATCCGAAGCGATTTACGTGGTCGGCTGCGAGTTGTGCCACCATGGATACGCACTCCCATATCACCTGCAAATGCCTGATTACCATTACTTTCAAGGAGCCCGAGATGCATGGGCCGTTCCCATTCGCGGCCCCGTTGAAACATGTTGTTGTGGTTACCGGGTATGTATATACCGATATCAGGATCGAAGAAGTTTTCCCTGTCGGTATTCAGAAAAAAAACGGGAAGACTATATCTTTCCGTACCAAGATCATCCACCAGGAAAGAATGTGTAGTAACCGGGCCTGGCAGATGATTTTCTTTTATTGCTATGGCCCGCACAATATTTACCTTGAAAACTTCACCATCAGGTGGTTGCCAGCCTTCATAGTAGGGTGGGCCGGGATCGGGATTGTTGTTGGTAGGAATGAGTGAGATATCATTGGGTGTGCCCTCCAGCGATGAAACAGATACTGGTGAAGTATACAATTGAGAGTCAGAAGTTGGAGTTGAAC
>JBHEOF010000067.1:11380-14461 GCA_046261715.1 Bacteroidales bacterium | reverse complement strand
GAACCTTTAATGCCAGATAAGTTCTTTTTTTAGGGTTTTTTAGGAAAGGAAAGTATCTTATTTAAACTGTTTCCAATTTATCAGGATAATGAGTCCATTTCTTTTTTAATCAGGAAAGATTTGCTATTTTGCGGGCTGATAGCTGTCCGGGTAACTTGCAGCAATATCAGCCCTTTTATCAAATATCAAAACATTCAAATAATACAAAATGCACAGAGATACACCTATAAATTTTGATAAAGTAGAGAAGCAGATTGAAATGATGAACCTTTCAAGTGTTGGTAAAGCTTCTATTCGTGAGATCAAACGTTTGGTTGATAATATTGAACAGGCCACCGGTGAACGATTTGTTCGCATGGAGATGGGGATTCCGGGATTACCACCGGCACAGATTGGGGTTGATGGAGAAATTGAAGCCCTTGAAAAAGGAGTGGCAGCCATATATCCTGATATTGACGGGATCAAACCACTCAAGAACGAGATTTCACGTTTTGTAAAGTTGTTTATGAACACCGAAGTTGCCCCCGCAGGTTGTATACCCACAGTAGGTAGCATGCAGGGGAGTTTTGCTGCCTTCACAACAATTACCCGTATGTACCCCGGTAAAAATACTATCCTGTTTCTTGATCCCGGTTTCCCGGTGCATAAGCAGCAGTGCAAGGTGCAGGGGATTCCCTTTGACTCTTTTGATGTTTACAATTACCGCGGTGAGAAGCTGAGAGAAAAACTTGAATCGCACCTGAGAAAGGGTGATGTAGCCGGAATGTTGTATTCAAACCCTAACAATCCATCATGGATCTGTTTTACGGATACCGAGCTGAAGATCATTGGTGAACTGGCTACAAAATACAATGTGGTAGTAATGGAAGACCTTGCTTATTTCGGTATGGATTTTCGCAAGGACTTCTCAAAACCCGGCGAACCTCCTTATCAGCCTTCGGTTACACAATATGCCGACAATTACATACTTTTTATTTCCAGCTCTAAGCTATTCAGTTACGCCGGGCAGCGCATCGGTATGATGGTGTTATCCAATACACTGTTCAATACCCATGCAGAAGGACTATGCAGGTATTACAGTTCGGATATGTTTGGAAGAGCCATGGTATTCGGCACTGTATATGCTTTGAGTGCAGGAACATCTCATTCGGCACAATACGCTCTTACGGCCATGCTCAAAGCAGCAAATGATGGGAAGTTCAATTTCTGGGAAGTGGTCAAAGAATATGGTGAGAAAGCAAAAATCATGAAAAAAATGTTTATTGATAATGGCTTCAAGATCGTATATGATAAGGATGAAGACCAACCCCTGGCCGATGGTTTTTTCTTTACTATTTCCTATCCGGGAATGACAGGAGAAGAGCTTATTGAGAAGTTTATTTATTACGGAATAAGTGCCATTTCACTGGCTATTACCGGCAGCGAACGTACCGAAGGTTTGCGTGCCTGCGTATCCCTGGTAAGCCGCGATCAGTTCCCCGATCTGGAATACAGATTGAAAAAATTTCATGAGCATAATGCGGTGGGGTAGAAGTAAGAAGTAAGACGGAAGACCGGAGACCGGAGAATATAAATCCTCACTTTCTTATTTTATTACTTTCATACTTTCTCAATTTCTTAATAACTTAATTACTCATTAACTTAATAACCCAATCATCTCAACCTTAACCTTTAATGTCCCTCATAAATACTCCCGATAAACTCCAGCTGATACTAAAAACGCTGCCTGACAAGCCGGGGGTATACCAGTTTTTTGATGAGAAGGAGAATATCATATATATCGGTAAAGCCATTAGTTTGAAAAAACGGGTGGCTTCCTATTTTAACCGTGATACATCACAAAGCGGACGTGTAATGGTTATGGTAAAACGGATTCATGAAATCCGGCATATCATTGTGGATTCTGAGATTGACGCACTTTTACTGGAGAATAACCTTATTAAAAAATACCAGCCGCGTTATAATATAATGCTAAAGGATGATAAAACCTTTCCCTGGATCTGCATCAAAAATGAACCTTTTCCGCGAATCTTCCCTACGCGGAATGTAATAAAAGATGGCAGTGTTTACTTCGGTCCTTATGCTTCAGTAAAAATGATGCATACCTTGCTGGATTTGATCCGTCAGCTTTTCAATTACCGAACCTGCAGGCTCAATCTCACTGATGATAATATTAAAGCCGGAAAATTCAGGGTTTGTCTTGAGTATCATTTGGGCAATTGCCTGGGGCCTTGCGAAGGGAAGCAATCGGCAGAGGATTACCAGCAAACTGTAGAGCAAATCAAAGAGATTCTCAAGGGGAATTTGAATACTGTTATTCAACAGCTGAAGAGTTTGATGAAGAAGTATGCTGAGGAGTATTCCTACGAAAAAGCCAAGGTAATTAAGGATAAAATTGATCTGTTGGAAAAATACCAGGCAAAATCAATGGTAGTAAATCCATCAGTAAGCAATGTGGATGTATTTTCGGTAAAGTCAGATGACGAGTTTGGTTATGTGAATTTCCTGAAAGTTGTTAACGGCGCCATAGTTCAGTCACATACCCTTGAATTGAAGAAAAGACTGGATGAAAGCGATGCACAATTGCTGGAGATGGCAGTTACGGAAATTCGTCAGCGTTTTGAAACCGGGGCAAAGGAAGTGATTATTCCTTTTAAACCCGAAACACGTCTGCCTGATGTAAAATATACCATACCACAGCGGGGCGATAAGAAAAAACTTCTGGAACTATCGGAACGTAATGCCAAATACTACCGTCTGGAAAAACTCCGGCAGAAAGAACTTGTTGATCCGCGCAGGCATACATTGCGAATACTGGAGAAAATGCAGAAGGATCTTGGGTTACCCAAATTACCCGGGCATATTGAATGTTTCGACAACAGTAACACCCAGGGAAGCTACCCTGTTGCGGCAATGGTGGTTTTCCGCGATGCCCGGCCTTCCCGGAAGGAATACCGGCATTACAACATCAAAACGGTTGAAGGACCCAATGATTTTGCATCAATGACCGAGGTGGTTTACAGAAGATATAAACGTTTACAGGATGAAGAACAACCTTTACCACAACTGGTTATTGTTGAT
>JBHEOF010000067.1:0-11370 GCA_046261715.1 Bacteroidales bacterium | reverse complement strand
TACTTCCCGGGCGACAGTATTCCGGTGTATATTGATAAAAAATCGGAAACCCTCAAAATCATTCAGCACCTTCGCGATGAAGCACATCGGTTTGGTATTACACATCACCGCAACCGACGTCAAAAAGGAAGTCTGAAATCAGAGTTAATGGATATAAAGGGAATAGGAGAGAAAACGGGAACACAATTGCTTCGAAGATTCAAATCGGTGCAGGGAATCAAAAATGCCACCCAGGATGAACTGGCTGCTGAAGTGGGTATGGCCCGGGCAAAGATTCTTAAGGACTATTTCGGGAGTTAATTGCAAAGAAAGCTTCGGTAAATTTTTTGTAGGTTTGTGTGTAATAAACATTTTATTGGTTTAAAAAATTGATTATGCTGAAGATCAAAATATTTCCATTCAATCCTTTTCAGGTGAATACCTATGTTATTTACGATGAAACAGCCCGGTGTGTTATTATTGATGCCGCTTGTTATGGTAGCCATGAAGAAAACCAACTCAAGGCATTTATTGATGAAAACGAGCTTGATCCTGTTCTGCTTTTGAATACACATTGCCACATTGATCATATTCTGGGAAATAATTTTGTTGCTGATAACTGGAATATCAAACCGGTAGTGCATAAAGACAGTATCCCGTGTTTGCTTCCTGCACGAAAAAGAGAATTTTGTTATTGCCGGTGATGTGCTGTTTCATAATGGTATTGGTCGAACCGATCTGCCTACGGGTGATTTCAATATCCTGATAAATTCTATCAAATCGAAACTGATGGTTTTACCCGATGATACAAGGGTTTATTGCGGCCATGGACCTGCAACCACCATTGGGAGCGAAAGAAAGGAAAATCCGTTTTTATGAACGGAAAACGGAAAACGGAGAACGGAAACCGGAGACCTGAAATTATGGGAAATTCGAAAACCTAATAACTCAATAACCCTCTAACCCAACAAACATTACAACAAATCAAAAAAACAATACAGATATGAACAAGATACTGAATAAATTAAATCCGCAACCTGTATGGCAATACTTTGAAGAAATATGCAAGATTCCGCGCCCATCCAAAAAGGAATCGAAAATATTAAAGTATTTGACCGGGTTTGCCAAAGAGCATGGGCTGGAGCACAAAAGTGATGAAACAGGTAACTTACTTATCAGCAAGCCTGCTACAGCGGGAAATGAAAAGAAAAAGATTGTTATTCTTCAAAGCCATGTTGACATGGTTTGTGAGAAGAATTCGGATGTGGATCATGATTTTGATAACGATCCGATTGTGCCTCGTATTGATGGGGAATGGGTGAAAGGAACCGGCACTACCCTGGGGGCCGATGATGGTATTGGAATGGCGTTACAGCTAGCCTTGCTTGCAGGTAAGGATATTTCACACGGACCATTGGAATGTTTGTTTACTGTGGATGAAGAAACCGGTCTTACCGGTGCTTTTGGCCTGGAAAAGGATTTCATGAAAGGAAAGATATTGCTTAACCTTGATTCGGAAGATGATGGTGAGTTATTTATTGGTTGTGCCGGAGGTATTGACACTTCAGCTACTTTCCATTATGAAAGGGTGAACAATGAAACCGATCATGTGGCTTATAAAATATCTGTTAGTGGCCTGAAAGGCGGACATTCCGGTGATGATATTAACAAAGGCAGGGGTAACGCCAATAAAATACTTACCCGGATTTTATGGAACTGTGAACGGATGTTTGAAATGAGACTGGGACAAATTGACGGGGGTAATCTGCGCAATGCCATTGCACGCGAAGCCTTTGCCATTATAACCGTACCGAAACGATTTCAGAAAGATATGGAATTAAAAGTAAAAGAATTTGCCAGGAATATTGGTGAAGAACAAAAAACAAACGAACCGGATCTTAAGATATCATTTCATGAAACGGCAATGCCTGATTGTCTTGTAGATTTTATTTCTCAAAATAAACTTTTGAATGCACTCTATGGTTGCCCGCATGGTGTAATTGGCATGTCACCCGACATACCTGATCTGGTAGAAACTTCCACTAATCTTGCGTCAGTAAAGATGTCAACCAAAGAAATTATTGCAGCCACCAGCCAGCGGAGTTCGGCAGATACTTTAAAACGCGATACAGCAGATATGGTAAAAAGTGTTTTTCAGCTTGCCGGAGCCAAAGTGAAACATGGCGACGGATATCCCGGATGGACTCCTAACATGAAATCGGAAATACTTTACATTACCCGAACTGCCTATGAAGATCTTTTCAAAGAAGAACCAAAGGTGCTTGCTATACATGCAGGTCTTGAATGTGGTCTTTTTGGAGAAAAATACCCTGGCATGGACATGATTTCGTACGGTCCAACTATTAAGGGGGCACATTCACCCGACGAACGCCTCCATATACCAACCGTAGAAAAATTCTGGAAACTTACCGTGGAAATACTGAAAAATATACCTGAAGAATAGTGTTATTTTGTGAAAGATGTCTGAAATCTTTCCAAAACTGTGAAAAAACGACACAAGGCACTGCTGATCATTTTCAGTATTATTTTTGGTATTCCTTTTATTCTGTGGCTTTCGTGGTTGCTTACCACACCCAGACCCATTTCCATTTTTATAATGGACAAGTCGAGCTATTCTGCTGCGAAGGCTAATACCCGTGCTGTAAACTGGGTGCTTAATCATTACCGCTTTGTAAAAACCGATGGTAAAAGATATAACCCTGTTGAAGATTACTTTGGATTTATTCCCCAAAATGATGGAGGATATAATATAAACGATCTGCAGGGCAAGTCGGATTATGATCTCGAAAAGCTTTCAGTAGATTATCATGCAGCTTATTTTACCGATAATTACGGTGTTTATTCCGATTCATGGCCAGAGGAAAAACCCGGCGAATTTCCTGTTACAAGAATATATGGTGGAATACACCAGGAAGACCTTACATTTCTGGAATATATGATTCAGCGTAATAAACTGGTGATTTCTGAATTCAGCTTTATGGGGCCGGAACATTTTAAAGAACAGGCTGAGCAAATTATGGGTATTGAATGGCAGGGCTGGACAGGCAAATTTTTTCACACCTTTAATCGATCTGAAGAAAAAAGCGTTCCTCCCTGGGTTCCTGTTTTGTATAAAAACCAAAATGGAAACCCCTGGCCGACAGATCAGCAGGGGATCATTTTTGTAAACAATGAAGAAAAACTTGTAGTGGTTGAATATCCTAAGCATTTGCGCAAGCCTTACCCGGTTATCATGACTGAAAGACCCTATCGCAGAAAGTACGGTGTAAGTAATCGTATTCCATACCCGGGTTGGTTTGATGTTACATTACCTGCAAACGGGAAAAAGGAAATTTTATCCTGGTTTGATCTGGATTTAACTGCCGAAGGACGTATCCTTCTCGAGAGTCATGGGATTCCCACCCGGTTTCCGGCAGTGATCTTACAAAATCAGGAAGCTAATATGTATTATTTTTCGGGTGATTTTGGATATAGCCCATTAAAATATCGTTTTGTGAATTTTAAAGGTTCACGTTATGCTGAGCTATTCCTTTCCGACCTGAATGATCCCACAAATAAAAGCGGATTTTTTTATGCCTATTACCTGCCTTTAATGAAAAACATACTCAGAGATTATCATGACAATATACTGAGTAACTAGTGAGATCAATCAATTTAATAGAATAATCTTATTAATTATTGGCAAGTAGTTCTTCTTTATCATTGAAACGGGAGTAAGGTGATCGTTTCATGATATTTTGTAACTGGCGGTCAAGACCATTTATCGAAGCATTTGTATTGATAACAATAAGTGTTTTGTCGGGAAGGCGCACATAGGAAGTTCTGAAACCCCTCCACCATCCATGATGATAGGCTATATTTTCATTATCCTGTTTCTGAAGGCGGAATCCAAAACCATAATTTAATGTATATCCGCTGCGCAGTTTTCCACGTTCAAATGCCAGCTGGAGTGTTTCTTCCGAAAGGATGAGATTCATCTCAAGGGCATTATCCCATTTCAGAAGGTCTTCAGTAGTAGAATAAATTCCTTTATCGCCGGTTATACCATCAACATGATCAACAGGAATAATCCGGGTATATCTTCCGCTGCGCTCATGCCCTGCGGCAACTCCACGGGTTTGTGCATGACTCATATTCATGTGCGACTCAAAAACAAATGAATTGTGCATACCCAGCGGATCAAAAACGTTTTTCTTCATGAACGTTGCAAATGTATCGCCAGATACTTTTTCTACCAGCATGGCCAGGAAGGCATAGCCGGTATTGGAATAACTGAAACGGCGCCCCGGAGTGAAATTCAATGGCAGCGACTTGCTGATCATAAGATCAAGCATATCATCAAAGACAGGAAGACGTTCTTCTCTCCAGTAATTATCAAACAGGTACATGTAATTCTGCAAACCTGATGTGTGATTCAATAAATGTCTTATGGTTATATCTTCGTAAGGAAAACCATTGATATGCTTTTGTACATGATCATCAAGGTCTATAAGTCCGCGCTCATAAAGCATAAGAACAGAGATTGCGGTAAACTGCTTGCTTACGGATGCCAGCTGGAAAGTATTTTCGCTGTCGCGAAACTCAATTTTTGCGTTACGATGAGCATAACCCCTGCTTTTATTATACACTGCTTTACCCTTATGCGCCACCATTACACTGCCGTTAAATCCCCTTCTTTTAAGGGCATGGTCAATCTCGCGCTCCATGTATTCAACATATTCAGGATTGAATGAGATAACCGGCTTGTAAAGAAATTCAAAATCAGGTTCCTGTTTCCAGTCGGAATCCTGCTTATCAAGTGCCTGATGAAAATTCCCCACGAAAAGCAAAAGCGGGAGAAAGAAAAAGTGGCGGATGGAAGTAAAAAACCGGATGATATCTTGTAATATTTCAGTCATATTATTTCAGAATCTTAAAATCTGTTTCTGTGAGTTACAAAATTAAGAATTATGAAGCAGCCATCTAAGAGTCTTTCCGTAATGTTGGGCAGTAGAAAACACCTATCTGAATACAGGGTTTTTACCTGTTTGCGCTGTGCTGTAATAAATAGCCTTTTTATAAGAATAAATTTATCTTTGAGCGAAAGATTTTGAATTTCGGATATATTTTCAGAATATTTTCGTCCCCATTAAAATAAAATATATTTAACAATCTTTAACATAGGCATTTAGTGATTTTACCGTGGGATTTAGTTTTTGGATCATAAATAGCTGATAATAAGTATACTTACCAAAAATTATAAGACAAACCCAAAGTCCATATTGAATTGTACTGTCCACGATTATACCAAACCCTGCCACCTCCTGAGTGAGGCCTGATGGGTGTAAGGGAATTTGAGAAATTAAAATGCATATTCACTTTTTCTGCCAGGGGGTAAGCAAAACCCAATATGATGTTAAGCTCAGCCGGGTTAAAATCTGCTACTTCTGAAGCAGGAATATCGGCACCAAACATTTGTTCCCTGTAGCCTACAACTACAGAACCGGAGAGACCGGCATGAAGGATGATATTTTCCAGTATAGGTGATTGGGAGTATCGCGAAATATTGATCATTGCCATCACAGGTACTTCAACATATTGCAGATGAAAAGTATATTCAAGAAAATCATTTCTTTCGTTGGGTATAGAGCGGCTACCTTTTGTAATATACATAATCTCCAGTTTCATGCTGACGATCTCCGAAACAGGAGTAAAGGTAAAGGCTGATGCATACCAGCCCGGCTTATTTGGCCCGCCCAGGTTGTCGCCCGAAACTTCTGAAGCCACAAAACCACCCCGCAATCCGCCGTTGAAACGCTGGGCCTGGGAAATTGTGCTTCCTAATAAAAGAAGAAAAACAAAAATATTCAGAGTAAAAATTTTCATATTTTCAGCATAATTTGTTTATCAAATCTAAGGAAAATATTTTTATCATATAAAGTACAGTGTTAAGTTTTGTTTTTACCGAAAGCTTTTTATCATTATGGTGAAATGTTAATATCCTGCAGCAGTTGATTTTTATGACCTTAGTGAAACCCTTTCTCCGAAAAACACGTAAAAAGAGACAGTAATTCATTATTTTTCCATAAATTAGCAATATCGTTTACATGAATTATACGACTTTCTGTAGTTGCCTTAAGAAGACTTGTCGATGATTGATAACCTGGAAGAATTCATATCCCGCCTACAGGGTGCTGAAAGAAAAATGTATGAGCAGATTCTTGAAAATTCTGCCATTACCATTGTATTTGGTGATGAGGGTAGGTTGGAATATGTAAATAAGAAATACTGCAATAAAACCGGATTTGAGCGCGATGAACTATCCGGGAGAAGCTTCCAGAGTTTATTATCAGAAGATAATCCTCAGCAGTTTTTTACCGACTTACTTAAGCAGATCGGGCAGCATGGATCATGGTCAGGTAAATTCCTGATCAGAAAAAAAGATGAAAGTTCATTGTGGTATGATGCCCATATTTATCCCTTAGAGGTAAATACAGGCCAATCCAGACAATATATTTCTGTGGGTTGCGATATTACTTCCTTTAAAAATGCTATAAAGATCAAGGATCAGTTTCTGGCCAATATAAGCCATGAACTTCGCACCCCTCTTCATACCATTTACAGCCTGGGAAATCTTATGGCAGAATCATCGCTTAATAAAGAACAAAATGATTACATTGAGAATATCCTCAATGCTACAAATCTTCTTATGCGTATGGTTGAAGACCTGCTAGATCTGAACAAAATAGAAGCGGGGCAGGTGCACATTGAAAAGAGGTTATTCAATCCTCAGGTGCTTATTCAATCGCTTGCGCGGATGTTTTCGGAAAAGACCAGAGAGAAACAGATCGATTTCTTTCTTGAATATGATGCATCATTACCAGAGTTTGTCCAGGGCGATCCCTACCGTCTCAAGCAGATACTATTACATTTGCTCGACAATGCGGTAAAATATACAGACCTTGGTTCTATCAGGCTCAGCTGCCGTTTGGCACGGCAAGAAAACGGCAGAACAGAATTTGAGTTTGTTGTAGAAGATACAGGAACAGGTATTCCTGCCAATAGTCTGAATCTGATCCAGGAAAAATTTCAGCAGGTACGCAACGATCATATGCGTCCGTTCGGCGGGCCGGGTGTGGGTCTGTCAATCGTTAAACAACTCATTCAGTTACATAATGGTACATTCAGTATTAACAGTACCGAAGAAAAGGGAACCCGCGTTGTATTTACAATTCCTTTTGATAAAGCAAGCCCTGAACAGCAAAAGCAAGCACCGGCAGACAAGTCATCATCCGAACAACCGGATTTAACTCCATCTTCCAATGGAAAACCTGTAACTATTCTTATTGCAGAGGATGCCGACATCAATCAACTGGTGATTAAGAAGCATATGCAGAAGTTAGGATTCAATGCTGATTTTGCTGATAACGGAAAGATCGCTCTTGAAAAATTAAAGACCAAATATTACGATATTGTTTTGATGGATATGCAGATGCCTGTGATGGATGGGTATGAGACCATCAGGACCATACGCAAAGAATTTACAGAACCTATAAAAAATATTCCCATTATATCAATTACTGCAAGCCTTCTGAGCGAAGCATCGCGAAAGTGTCTTGAAGCCGGGGCCGATGATTATATTCCCAAACCTTATGATGTGGCTGAACTGAAAACCAAGATTGATAAATGGGTGGTTAAAAATAATAAACAATCTCAATCTCAATCCCAATCAATACAATCTACTATGCAGGAAAATTATCAATCTCAAAATGAAAATTCCCTGATTGATCTGGAGTATCTCGAACAACTCAGTGAGGGAGATAATGATTTCACCATAAGCATGTTGTCTTACTTTATTGATAATGCTCCCGGAGTTATATCAGAAATGAAGCAATACTACCAGGAAAAAGACTTCAAGGCCCTTCGGAATGTAGCCCATAAGTTTAAACCCCAGCTAACCTTTATGGGTATTAAATCCATTTTTCAGGATGTGGAGAACATCGAGCAATATGCGGGCAATGCAACCAATACCGAAGCCATTCCGGGCCTTATTGAGCGTACAGAAAAAGTTTGCATGAAAGCGATGGTAGAAATCAAAGCCGAACTGGAGAAACTGCTATAAAAATTCCGGGCACGAACTGAAGTCGTACCCGGAAGTGTTTTAAGATGAATTACACTTATTTTATTGCTCAAGTGCTGCCAGTAATTCCTGATCAATGGTTTCCCCTGAAGGACGGCTGGGATTGTTGTCGTGGATGACACCCTCGCGGTCAATGATAAAAAAAGAAGGCACTCCGCGCACATTATACGCATCGGCAATTTCATTGCGCATTCCCTGTACTCTCAGGTGTACTCCTTCTATTTCGCGCTCTTCCACAGTATTGCGCCAGGCCTGTTCATCATTGTCTACCGAGATATACAGAAATACCAGGTCATCTTCTCCGTCAAACCGTTTTTTCAGTTCCCTGGCAAAAGGAACTTCTCGCATACAGGGTCCGCACCAGCTGGCCCAGAAATCCAGATAAACCACTTTGCCGCGGAAATCACTCAATGAAACCTCTTCACCATTGATATCGGTAAGCGTAAATTCAGGGGCTTCGTTGCCGGGCTTAACACGTAATGCATTGTTGTAAGAAATGGTAAGAACTTCATTATAATCTTCAAACGGATTTTCGGCAGTAAATGATTCAAAAGCAGCTTCTGCTTCTTCAAAATCACCAAAGTTCAACATATAATTTATAGAATGTGCTTTGGCAAATGCCTGTGCTTTTCCGCTGAAGTATTCATCAGCAATCCACATGTTGGCTTCGGCATAGTCCATCTCTTCAGGTATCAATTCCTCATGATTCATGCGGAAATACTGCAGGTATTCGTTAACAAAACCTGCGGCAGGCTGCACATTCAGCTGCTCATCAGCAATATTTGTAGCATTTACAAGGAAATCATAGTAACCCTCCGGCATCTCCGGTAATTCTTCAAGCTGGTTGTAGTGTCTGTGATAAAGCGGATAATTCAGTTTACCACTGTATAACTGGTAAATGATATCAGTTTGAAAGTACTGGCGGAAGTTCGTTGTAACAGGGTTTTCTTCCATATATTCATGCATATGGGCTGCAAAATCGTCTTCCATTTGAATGGTAAAAGCTAAAAATTCATCAGGAGATGCACTCTGGAATTTTCCAAAAAATACCTGGCGGCCATACTTAGGATTCATCTCATCCATATAAAGCCGGTAATAGATATTTTCATTGGCAAGGTCGCCTTCATATACGAGACTATCATCAAAATTTTCCATATCTGCAAGGATAGTCAGGTTTTTTCCTTTCTCAAGATAAACAGGTAAACGCTTTTCGCCCAGGGTAAGGGTAGCTACCATCGGTGCAGGGAGTTCAAATTCGAAGGTGAAAGTACCATCTTCGCCGGCTGCAGCGGTGATTGTATCACGGTTATACAAAATGAAGTCGGTCATATACTCCAGTTCAGCTTCTTCAATTTCAGCATTTTCTACGCTGACTTGTAACAGTGTTGTTTCATTTTCATCAGAACTGCAGGCGAAAAAAGCCGGCAGCAAAAGGATCAGGAATAGTTTTTTCATAGTTGGGTTATTGGTTAATGGGTTATTAAGTTATTGAGTTATCGGAGCGAAGCGGAGATCCCGAGAGCTGAAAGCGATTCGGGATTGGGTTATTGGTTTCCGTTTTCCATCTGTCATTCTACCGGGTTCTCCTGAAATCTGTCAACCGGTTCCTTAATGGTAGCCCAAGCAGCAGCAGAGATGGCCACTGTAATTGCGGCTACCCAGAAAATTATGCTTTTATCTTCTACGTCGTTCACAAGCTCTCCAACGCCCAGACTGGAGACAAATTGTGGAAGCACAACAGAAAGATTGAACAAGCCCATGTATAATCCCATGCGCGATTGAGGTATCTTTTGCGACATAATGGCAAATGGAAGACTAATGGTTGCTGCCCAGCCTATGCCTACAATGGCCATAAGTGCATATATAATTGCCGGTGAATAACCCAGGAAAACAATGCTCAAATAGCCCACCGACATTATGGCGATGCTGATGGTATGTACTCTTACACGTCCGAACCTGGCGGCAAATGGTTCGAGCAGCAACACGGGAATAATGGCAGCTACAAGGTTGAGTGAGAAAAAGCTCCAGTTTACGATGCGGCCTATTGTATCGTTTATCTCCTCTACAGTTTTTCCGGCAATACCCAAGCCTTCTCCATTTCCTTTAATAATTTCATCTGCTTCAAGAATTAGCGGGTCAATATCAATATCAGCAATTTCGGGAACTCGAAACCTTACAAAGGCAAAAAGGTAAATAAACATGGTTTGTACGCCGATCCATGTAAAGGAGTGAGCAGCCAGCACTTTCTGGAAGCCGATGAGACCGGCTTTTTCAATTGATTTGCCTTCTTCTTTCCGCGAAAGCGTATAAACGACCAGAATTAAGGTAAGCCCCATACAGCCGATCTCGAAGGCATAGTTGGGTATAGGTGTCATGCCACCTAATCTCACCAGGAATCCGTAAATGGCATAGACCAGGAATCCCCAAAGCGGAAGAATGGTTTTCATGATCTCGATGAGAGATGCATGGTTGTCTTTTACACCGTCTTCTCTTTTCTGCGGTTCTTCATCTTCTCTTCCATACTGCCCCAGGTGGCGTGGTTCTTTCACCAGGAAAGGGGGAATAAAGGAAAACAGGAATACCAGCACAGCACCGAAGTATATCAGTACAAAGTTGTTGAAAACCGCACCGATCAGGTATGCAAGTACACCGAAGGAACCCGAAACAGTTTGCATCCAGGTATAACCTTTGGTGCGCGGACGTCCTTCGGGAGTAACATCGGCGATGATTGACCGCGTGGGGTTGAAGCTGACATTAATGGCCAGATCGAGCGTAAGCGAAACAGCAATGGCAACCCCCAGTACGCCGTCAAAACCCAGCGAAGCCTGTATGATACCAATATGTGGCAGGGCAAGTAACATCAGGCCGGCCAGAACACCGCCCACGAGAATAAATGCCCGACGCCGGCCATTCCAGACCCACACATTGTCGCTGATGATACCGATTACTACCTGGCCTACGATCCCCGCAAAGGGGCCGGTAGCCCATACCAGGCCGATATCGCGGATATCAAGACCGTACTTTGTGCTCAGCAGCCAGCTGAGTGCAGCGATCTGCACGGCAAGTGCAAAGCCCATAGCTGTGGCAGGCAAACTGAGCACTGCATAAAAGCTATTGGACAGTTTTTTCTGAAATTCAAGCATAAAACGTTGATTTGAATGAGCGTTACGTCCGTTTGAAAAGTGCCTCCACCAAAAGAATTATATGCCCTTTTTTTGAAAAGCGACATAAAAGTAATGTGTTTTTTTGAA
>JBHEOF010000066.1:8702-14494 GCA_046261715.1 Bacteroidales bacterium | reverse complement strand
GTACCGGCTCCTGGACCTGGCCTGATTTTGCATTGGCACTGCCTTACGGAGTTGCAACATGGGGCGACAGAACCAAAAACATAAACTTCTCTTTTGGCTAAGGGGGTGTTACGTATAATGTGGAAGAGTATATTTACAATGACTTAATAGGACAAGATATCTACAGAACCCGCCGGGAGAATGAAGGCAATTTTCTGATCTCCTTTGCCGCAATGGCTAAAATCGGAAGCAATATTAGTTTTGTGTTTG
This sequence comes from Bacteroidales bacterium, assembly GCA_046261715.1. Classification (GTDB taxonomy): domain Bacteria; phylum Bacteroidota; class Bacteroidia; order Bacteroidales; family UBA7960; genus SKVR01. Next base: position 14,245 of record JBHEOF010000066.1, on the reverse strand, counting down.
ACTCCTTTATAGTACCACGCACCGGTACGAACAGCAATGGATATGAAAGATACGGGATAGCCATATTCCTTCCCGGCTTACGTTTCCAGACCAATCCCAACTCTGCTTTCCAGTTTGGCTTTGCAGGTGTGCGTGCCGAGGGCGAAACTTTAAGTTTGCCGATTCCGATGGTACAGTGGTTCAGGAAACTTTAAGCAGGTTTTTTTTAAGGTTGATGGTTTGATGTCCTTTTTCACTCTCCTGTTAATTACATTTGGAAAAAAATTCCTGCACGGGTAAAAATTTTTTCCAAAATTTGTGTAGGTTTGTGGGATTTTTTGCGGAAACAAATTTCACAATCAAAATAAAATTTAACCTTTAAAAAATATCAAAACAAATGAGTAAAAAGAAGAACGTAATTATTATTGGTGCTGCCGGACGAGATTTTCACAATTTTAACACCTACTACCGGAAAAACGACAATTATAATGTGGTAGCTTTTACCGCTGCCCAGATCCCTGACATTGACGGGCGGAAATATCCTGCCGAACTGGCCGGAGAACTTTACCCCGATGGAATACCCATTTACACGCAGGACGATCTGCCACGCCTTATTAAGGAACTGGATGTGGACATATGTGCATTTTCCTACAGTGATGTTTCATACCAGCAGGTTATGGCAATCGGTTCTATTGTAAATGCAAATGGAGCCGATTTTTTGCTTATAGGCCCGAAAGAAACTATGATTAAAAGCACCAAGCCGTTAATTGCAGTGGGTGCAGTGCGTACCGGTTGCGGTAAAAGCCAGACCTCACGCAGGATCATTGAAGCCCTTATGGCTCATGGTATGAAGGTTGTTGCTATTCGTCACCCCATGCCTTATGGCGATCTTGTTGCCCAGAAAGTTCAGCGTTTTGCCACTGTGGAAGATCTGAAAAAGCACAACTGCACCATCGAAGAAATGGAAGAATATGAACCCCATGTGGTGCGCGGAAATGTAATTTATTCCGGCGTGGATTATGAAGCTATACTCCGTGAAGCAGAAAAAGAAGCGGACGTGATACTGTGGGATGGCGGAAATAACGACTTCCCTTTCTATGCACCTGACCTGATGGTTACCGTGGTTGACCCCCACCGTCCTGGTCACGAACTGAATTATTATCCCGGTGAAACTACCTTACGCATGGCTGATATCGTGGTGATTAATAAAATGGATAGTGCAGGACCCGAAAACATACAGATCGTGCGCGACAACATTATGAAAGTAAATCCGGATGCTGTTGTGGTTGACGGAGCATCTCCGCTTACTATCAGCGATCCTTCACTGATTAAAGGTAAGAGAGTATTGGTTGTTGAAGATGGCCCCACCCTTACACACGGACAAATGAAGATTGGTGCAGGCGCTGTTGCTGCCAAAAAATTCGGGGCTGCAGAACTGGTTGATCCCAGACCTTATCTTGTAGGTCGACTGAAAGAGACTTTCGAGATCTATCCGGAAATCGGAAGTATCCTCCCGGCTATGGGATATGGTGATCAACAGATCGCCGACCTGGAGAAAACCATTAACAATACCGATTGCGATACTGTAGTGATTGCCACACCCATCGATCTGCAAAGAATCGTGAAGATTGACAAGCCTACGGTTAAGGTTGACTATGAGTTGCAGGAGATCGGAAAACCCATCCTTTGCGATCTGGTATGCGACTTCCTGAAAGATAAAAATCTGGTAAAAAAAGATTGCGGTTGTAAATAATCATTGAAAAGGCGGCTTTACCAGCCGCCTTTTTTTTGACCCTATGTTTGTGTAAATTATTAAATATCAATATAATTACAATTTATAACACAGAAAATCATGAAGAACAAAAGTCTGGTATCCATTAACGATTTCTCCAAAGAAGAACAAATGCATGTGCTGGAAGTGGCCAGGGAATTTGAGGCCAATCCTGTACAAACAATTTTGAAAGAACATGTTATTGCCTCCTTGTTTTTTGAACCCTCTACCCGAACACGATTAAGTTTTGAAAGTGCCATCAACCGATTGGGCGGAAAGATCGTAGGTTTCTCTGAAGCATCCAATACCAGTGTAAAGAAAGGTGAATCACTAAGAGATACAATCCTTACAATCGCCAATTATTCCGACCTGATCGTGATGCGTAATCCCGTGGAAGGCAGCGCACGTTTTGCATCGGAAATTTCTCCTGTACCTATTATCAATGCCGGCGACGGCTCCAATCAACATCCTACCCAAACACTGCTTGACCTGTACAGCATTATTAAAACCCAGGGTACACTTGATAATCTGCATGTGGCTTTTGTGGGCGATCTGAAATACGGGCGTACTGTACATTCACTGGTAATTGCACTATGCAACTATAATACCACATTCCACCTGGTATCGCCGGTGGAGCTTAAGCTTCCCAGTTCGGTAAAGATGCATATCAAGGAAAAAAATCTTACCTATCATCAGTATACCCAAATGGATGAAGTGATTCCGGTTGTTGACACCCTGTATATGACCCGCATTCAAAAGGAGCGATTCTCTGATCCTCTTGAATTTGAAAGGATCAAGGATTCCTACAATCTGCATAAAGACATGCTTCACACAACAAAGGAAAACTTCAAAATTCTGCATCCTATGCCAAGGGTCAATGAAATCCATATCAATGTGGATCATGACCCCCGGGCATATTATTTTCAGCAGGCACTAAACGGGGTGTATGTGAGACAGGCGTTGTTATCTTTGATGCTGGGACTGAGGTAGGGATTAGGGGTTAGTGAAAAGAAGAATATTAAACCCCACCAACCCATACCCAATTAATCTGAAATACTAAATCAATAAATCCGCGTCCATCGCGCCTTTGCGTCTCCGCGGTAAAAAAATCAAAAAAATATTTTCCCATGAGTGAAAAAATAAAAGAACTGAAAGTATCGGCCATTGAAAATGGCACCGTGATAGACCATATACCGGCTACCGCAGTTTTCCAGGTTATAAAAATGTTAAAGCTTGATGTGTTTGATCAGATGGTGTTGTTCGGCACCAACCTGGAGAGCAAGAAATACGGAAGCAAGGGCATTATTAAGGTTAGCAATAAGTTCTTCAAACCCGAGGAACTGAATAAGATTGCATTGGTTGCTCCCCATGCAAGCATTATTGAGATCAGGGATTTCCAGGTAGCAAACAAAACCATTGTGGAAACGCCCGATAAAATTTCCGGAATCGTAAAATGTTTCAATCCCAACTGTATCACCAATATTGAAACGATCACCACCCGCTTTACGTTGGTGGATAAAGAAGATATCAGGCTAAAATGTCACTACTGCGAGAAGATTACGGTGAAGAAGAATATGGTTTTTAAATAGGAAAACCGCAGAGATGCGAAGAGCGCTGAGTTCGCAGGGAGATATTAATTTCTCTGCGTTCTCTGTTTCTCCGCGGTGAAATCAACCTACAACTCCACTTCCTTCTCAATAGTATCTTCTTCCCGGATAAGGCCAACTTTTACTTTCTGTCCTGCTTGTAAGCCATTCATAATGCGCATGTACTCCTGGATGTCGGGAACGCTGTCTTCGTTGATGCTTACTATAATATCACCATTTTTCAATCCGGCCTTTTGTGCAGGACGATCTTCCACAATACCCAGTATTTTAACTCCTTGCCCTTCCCAGGCATGATCGGGCATTACACCCAGTGTTGCCCCGCTACCGCGGCGTTGCTGTCCCCGGCGTTCAATCGGTGTAGTAGCAAAAGCAAGTTTTTCATCACCATCAAGATCAGCAATCATATCAAATGAAAAAGAAAGGATCTCTGCCATTGCCGGGAAGTTGATTTTATCGGGTGTATCGGTGGGCCGGTGGTAATCATCATGTATGCCGGTAAAAAAGAACAATACCGGAATATCTTTCTGATAGAAGTTTGTATGGTCAGATCCGCCCATACCCGAAGCACTTTTTCGGATATTGAATGTTTCCGGGCTATTATTGTCAATGGTTGATTCCCAAAGAGGGGAAGTACCTGTTCCGTAGAGGGTAATGTTTCCCTCTTCCATACGTCCGATCATGTCGTAGTTAAACATATAATTCACCCGCTCCATGTCGTAGGCATCGCTATTGGCAAAATGACGACTACCCAGCAGTCCTTTTTCTTCAGCTCCGAATGCGATAAAGATATAGTTGTTTGATGTAAGATCAGATTGTGGCAGGTATCTGGCAGCTTCCAGCACTCCTGCAGTACCTGATGCATTATCATCGGCCCCGTAATGAATCTCATCTGAACCGGGGCTGCGTGAGCCGCTGCGTCCATACCCGAGATGATCGAAATGGCCACCAATAACAATGGTTTGGTCTGCATTGTTATCCCAATAGCCTGCCACATTCATTGATGTGTAGGTTTGACTGTATAAATCGGCAGATAAAAAGAGGTATTCCTCTTCAGCATTTTGCTGCCAGAATTCCAATACCTCATTCCGGGCAAACATAATGGGTATTCCGGCTGTTTCACGGGCACGACCCAGTCGCAAAGATGGGTTATTACGCCAGCTTTTGGTGTTAACAAAAATTATTGCGGCAGCCTCCTTTTCTTTTGCAATGTCAATTTTGCGCGATATCATATCCATGGGCAGGGGAGTGCCGCGCTCGTCCATTTCTTCCGGCAGGTAAAACTCCATAAACAGGATTTTACCTTCAACGGATCCAAGGTTTGCGTAATCATCCTGTTCTTCCGTTGTAAGTCCGAATCCTGCATATACTCCCTGTGCATATACCCTTTTGCTTTCTGAATTTGGCAGCACAAAAAAGTCCTCGTCAAGCACAAAATCCTGCTCACCAACTACCAGAAAATTCTCTTCGCCCAGTTCAAGCCGTCCGGAGAATTCAAAATTTTGTATGAAAGAATCACCAAAAATCGGACTAAGTCCGGCTTCTATCATTCTTTCTTTAATGTACTGAGCAGCCAGTTCTTCACCTTTAGTGCCTGATTCACGCCCCTCGAGCTCTTCCGAAGCAAGGGTGTAAACATCTTCCCTGAGCCTCTCTTCAACAGCTTCGGGAGAAAAGAAAAAATTGCTTTGCGCTAAAACCAACTGCATGGGCAGCAAAGCAATAAATGCAATAAGTAATCTTTTGTATAACATATGTTCTTATTTTTGAAATATTAGATAAAAAACAAGGAATCCGTCTATCAGTTTAACCTCAGGTATTCCGGCTCTAAAAAATTACATTCTTTAAATATGTGTAAATGTAAAAGGTTTTTTTCTAAATACAAGTTAAAAGTGGTTTATGGGTTTTTAGATTAATGGGTTGAGGGTGAAATAGGTGTAGTCAGAAAATAAGGGAAATAAGAAAGCTGTAAAGTGTTTAATAGAATTTGGTTTCCTTTGAATATGCAAACCAGTAAGTAATCTGGTTAAACAATTTTTTTCTTACACTTTTATTAGTAACATTTTTGTTAGTTACTAAATTGTTAGCTATATTTGTTACCAAAACATGAACTATGGAAACACCTTTTGTTTTTGGAAAAATTGCCTCCGGCAATGAATTTACAAACAGAAAAGATGAAACTACAAGGC
>JBHEOF010000066.1:263-8692 GCA_046261715.1 Bacteroidales bacterium | reverse complement strand
CTGGGGAAAGTCATCCCTGGTATATTATGCAGCAAGAGAGTGTAACCGGAGCCACCCAAAAATCAGATTTATTATGCTGGACCTTTTCAATGTCCGGACAGAAGAACAATTTTATGAACTGCTGGCCAAAGAAACACTCCGTATTTTCTCTTCGCAAATAGAAGATATCATCAAAACCAGCCGAAACTTTCTGGGTCGATTTCTTCCTAAAGTAACATTCAGTCCATCACCCGAAATAGAATTTGAATTGAGCCTGGATTGGGAAGAAATAAAAAGAGAGCCTGATGATATTCTGCAACTTCCTGAAAAACTGGCAGCACAAAAAAAATGCAGGTTGGTGGTTTGCATCGATGAATTCCAAAACATAGCATATTTTGAAGATCATTTAAGTTTTCAAAAGAAGTTGCGTTCTTCATGGCAACATCATAAATATACTTCATATTGTTTGTATGGCAGTAAGAAAAATATGATGATGAATGTTTTCAGTAATTACTCCATGCCTTTTTATAAATTTGGCGATATCATCTTTTTGCAGAAAATACCAGCCCGAGACTGGTACAGCTTTATCCAGGAACAATTTCGTAAAACTAAAAAGAAGATAAATTCAGAAGCGTTACATTTGATTACGGAACTTGCCGATAATCATCCTCATTATGTGCAGCAATTGGCACAACTTTCATGGTTACGCACAGCTGATAAATGCGATAGAGCTGTTGTTCAAAAGGCATTTGAGGGTCTTATCCAACAACTGAGCATGCTGTTCTATGACCAGGTAGACAATCTCAGCAATACTCAGATCAACTTTCTCAAAGCAGTTTCAGACAAAACAGAGCATCTGAGTTCAAAAGAAACCCTGAAAAAATACCGGTTGGGCACATCGGCAAATATACAACGCATTAAACAGGCGCTCATTAATAAGGAAATTATCGATACATCACCAGGGGGAATCCAGTTGCTGGATCCAGTGTTTGGGTTCTGGCTTAAGAATGAATACTTTAAAAGGAGATAGAAAATACCAGCCAGGGAATGATCCCGGCAGCCCGATTTTCCAACTTTCTCCACCTTTGTCTTAACCTCAACTTTAACCTTTCTTACTACCTTCCAAAAGCTCAGGTGCGTTATCAAATCATTTCCCAAAAAAATCTCTAAATTTGCCCATCAAAAATAAGTGTATGATCCGGATAGAAGAAAAGATTACAGATCACGTGCAGCAGGCCTTACAAAAGTTGTTTGGCCAGGATGTAGATCGCGAAAAAGTAGCTTTGCAACCCACACGAAAGGATTTTGACGGGGATTTTACTCTCGTTGTATTTCCTTTTGTAAAAATAGCGCGTAGATCGCCTGAACAAACCGCCCGGGCAATCGGCGAAGAACTTGTACAAAGCTTGGATGAAGTTGAGAATTTTAATGTGATAAAAGGATTCCTGAACCTTTCTCTCAAAGACGCTTACTGGAAGAGCTTTCTTCATGAAGCAGCCGGCGATAGCAAGTATGGCAAGTTTACCGCCGATGATCCTGCACCGGTGGTGATTGAATATTCCTCTCCCAATACCAACAAACCTTTGCACCTCGGACACATCCGCAATAATCTGCTGGGTTATTCAGTGGCACAAATTATTGAAGCAGCCGGGAAAAAAACAGTAAAAGTAAACCTGGTGAACGACAGGGGCATACACATCTGCAAGTCGATGCTCGCATGGATGAAATGGGGCAACGGAGAAACACCTGAATCATCAGGCAAGAAGGGTGATAAGCTTGTAGGAGATTATTATGTAATGTTTGAAACCGAATTGCGAAAGGAAGCACTGGCTCTCAAAGAATCGCATCAGTTTGACGATGAAAATGCCCGTAATAACGCACCTTTAATGCAGCAGGCCCGTGAATTGCTTCGTAAGTGGGAAGCCCGGGATCCTGAAACCGTTGATATATGGAAAAAAATGAACGGCTGGGTTTACAAGGGCTTCGATTCTACTTATCAACGACTGGGTGTTTCCTTCGATAAGATTTATTACGAATCTGATACGTATCTTTTGGGTAAGGAAATCGTACTGGAAGGTCTGGAAAAAACTGCATTCTATAAAAAAGAAGACGGTTCCGTATGGGCCGATCTTTCAGACGAAGGTTTGGATGAAAAACTTCTGTTGCGAGCCGATGGCACTTCGGTTTATATGACCCAGGATATTGGTACTGCCCAACTCCGCTTTGATGATTACGAAGCATCTAAAATGATTTATGTGGTTGGCAATGAGCAGAACTACCATTTTGAAGTGCTTGCGAAGATATTGAAGAAACTGAAAAAACCCTTTGCCGGCATTCTGGAACACCTTTCATACGGCATGGTAGAACTGCCCCAGGGGAAAATGAAATCACGCGAAGGTACTGTGGTGGATGCTGATGACCTGATGGATGAAATGTATACTACTGCAAAAGAAACCACCGAAGCATTGGGAAAAACCAAAGGATTCAGCGATGAAGAGAAAGAAAACCTTTTTAATGTGATTGGGCTGGGAGCCCTAAAATACTTCATCCTGAAGGTGGATCCCAAAAAGAATATGCTGTTTAATCCTGAAGAATCTATTGATTTTAATGGAAACACCGGCCCTTTCATTCAGTATACTCATGCCCGGATCCGCAGTATATTGCGCAAGGCAGATAAGAATAATCTGGTCGACAAGCAATACGACAGCAGTAAGGTATCGATGAATGAAAAAGAGAAACATCTTATACGCACATTGTATGCATTTCCGCAGTTGGTAAAGGATGCTGCCCATGAGATGAGTCCTGCCCAGATAGCAAATTATGTGTATGAACTGGCTAAGGAGTTTAACCAGTTTTACCATGATTATTCGGTTCTTAACGAGCCCGATCAGGATGTGTCCTTGTTCAGGGTAGAACTTTCGCAACTCACTGCCCGGGTGATCAAAACTGCTATGGGACTGCTGGGAATAGATGTTCCGGAGAGGATGTAGAAAAAGGTTGATAGGTTGATAGGTTGAAGGGTTTAGAAGTTTAGGGGTTTGGAAAAATGAAGATGGCATGCCTTAATATTCTATTTTTACTAACTGCTGGAATTCAGTTTTTGAAGGGCCGTAAAACGTAGAACGCGGAACGGAGAACTTAGAATCTGGAATGGGAAATGGAAATACAAATATCGAAACACGAAACACAAAACGCAAAAAACAAAACGCAACATTAACCCAAACATTAAAGACAATGAAAAAAATCTACCCGACACTGCTATTTACACTGGCCATCACTCTGGCAACTTTTACTGTCGGTGCCCAGGCTCCGGATGTTGAAATCGGCGATGGCACTGTGGATGCCGGCCTGCCCATCAACCCCTTTTATGGGTACAGCTATTCGCAGACTATTTTTCTGCAGGAAGAGCTTAATACGGATGGACAGCGCATCCATAAGATCGCCTTTTATTATGAAGGCGGCAGCCGCTGGTCTGATCAGATCAGGGTGTTTATGGCACATACCGACCAGGATGAACTTACAGATTACATTACAGATGGCCTTACCCTTGTATATGAAGGTGAGTATCCGGTAATGAATCAGGAGGGCTGGATGGAAATTCCGCTGACAGAACCTTTCGAATATAACAATACCGACAATCTGCTTATCGCCATGACCGAAGACAAACTGGGTTTCAGGCTCAATTCGGTTTTCCACAGCACACAGGTTGTGGGTAATATGAGCATCATAGCCACAAAAGACGGTTCACCAGCGTACGATGTCAACAATCCGCCCACCGACGGTCAGTTACAGCCTTACCGCCCCAATATCCGGATGTGGTTTGAAGATATTCCCGACGGACCGGCAGTGTCCATCATCCCATCACAACTTTACTTCCTGTACATCCGCGAGAATGAGGAGAAAATGTTGAATGTAACAGTTAAAAACACCGGTACGGAAGACCTTGTTATCAGCGGTCTTGATACCGACGGTATGCCATTCACCACAAATTATGCGGGTACCATTGCCCCGGGTGAAACCCAGCTGGTGGATATTCGCTTTGTGCCGGAAGAGGTGGGTGACTATATCGGGAATCTGTCATTACTGACCAATACTTCGGTTGATCCGGTTTACATCTATGCAGAAGCTTTCTCAGTGCCTGAACTGGCTATTGTAGAAACATTTGTTGAAACGACTTTTCCACCTGAAGATTGGTATGTTGATCCCAATTCATGGACCCGTCGCGGGTTTGGCGGATTTGAAGGCGGAGGGAATGCCTACCTGAATACGGGTACCGATTTCGGTTACCTCGTAACACCCAAACTCAATATCCAGGAAGGAAATAAACTGATCTTTTACGCTGCCCAGCAGCTGGATGGTGAGCTTACGGTAAGCCATTCTTACGATATGGAGGAATGGACTGAACTGGAAAACATTATTCTTACCCGGCAGTTTCAGCGTTATATTATCGATCTTGATGGTTTTGAAGGCGCGGGTTACATTGGTTTTTCCGGTGTACCCCGGATTTATCTTGACTATGTGGTGACTCCGGAAGTACACCTGGAACTACCCCCTAATCCCGTTATAAATCCCGTTCCTGCGGATGGTTTTGAAAATGCCTTTATTACACAAAACCTGGGATGGAATGCTTCCAATACAGCCCAGGGTTACAAGGTTTACCTCGGAACCGATAATCCTCCCACAAATGTTGTGAATGGTGAAGATATCGGAAACATCCGCAGATATAAAACGCCGGTTCTGGATTATGATACCGAATACTTCTGGCAAATTGTACCTTACAATGAATATGGAGATTCCGAAGATTGTCCTGTTTGGTCTTTAACAACCATTGCCTATGCTCCCGTAGTTGAATTTCCGTTTGAAGAAGGCTTCGAAAATGAAAACGGGGAAGTACCACCGGCAGGCTGGATCAATGAAGACGGGTATTGGGATTCCACAAGTAATGTCCACAGCGGGCAATATGCCGCCCGTGCATCATTCAACCATCCGGTGGATGCAATCCTGATTACACCCCCTGTTCAGCTTCCTGAGTCAGAAAATATGTCACTGGTCTTTTACTGGGAAAATGGTAACGTTTATGGTAAGAATACCCGTATCATCGGCCATGATACACTTTATGTGGAATTATCGAATGACATGGGTCAGAACTGGATTGAACAGGAAATTTTCAGTGCCCATGATGTGATGGAGGATTATTTGCCTGCCCAGGTTGACCTTTCAGAGTATTCAGGAGAAGAAATTTATATTCGGTTCCGGCACTCAACAGATGGCGAACCAGTTACTGCCATGCCCGTTGGTATTGACGATATTGAAATAAACACATCCATTGAAGAACCCGTTATTTGGGTAAACCAGGATTACTGGACTGCCGGCAATATCGCCAACAATACATACGTGTTTTCAGAAGGTTTTCGTTTACGCAATATTGGTGCCGGAACACTCACAGTTACAGATGCTTATTTTGATGGTGATTATTATACCACAACTTTTGATGCAACGGAAGTTTCCCTTGAATTTGGTGAAGAATATCACTTCAACTTTGGATTTGAACCTTTTGAAACGGGCGGCTATCTGGTAAATTTCATCATTGAAAGCAATGGCGGCAATATTGAAATCGAATTATTCGGCGTTTCTGAGCATGTGGATCCGTTTACTTTTGATGGGTTTGAAGATGGAGAAGTTCCGCCATGGGGCTGGATGGCACATGATGAGGATGGTGATGAAATCAACTGGATGCGTGCATGGAATCATGCTATACCTGCTTATAACGGTACTTTTACTGCAGTTTCTTTTTCGTATGTGGCAGGATTAGGCGAATTAGATCCTGACAACTGGCTTATCACTTCTAAAATTCATGTGCTGGAAGATCAGGAGTTTACCTATTTTATTGCGTGTGGAAGCGAAGAGTATCACGCCGATCATTACACACTTTATGTATCAACCACAACCAACCGGCTCGATCAGTTTACCCATGTCTTGCATGAGGAAACCCTTAAGCCCGAAGACACGGAATGGTCTCAAAGGGTATTTGATCTGAACGAATGGGCCGGGCAGGAGATATACATTGCTTTCAGGCACCATGACAGTGAGGGACAGGATTACATCAAACTTGACGATATAGAAGTTCGCGATAAGCTGGTAGTGCAACCCCCTTATGCCGATCCGCCGGCAGGTGCGGTGCCTGCAGGTACACTGGTAAGCCTGTTCACCGATACCCAGGATGCACAGATTTTCTATACCCTTGACGGGGAAATTCCCGATAACGAAAGCATCTCTTATGAAGAGCCGGTTGAGATCGTTGAGCCGCTCACAATTAAGGCAGTGGCTTTTCTTGATGAAGTGTACAGCGAGGTTTCCACCTTTGAGTATACAATCGATGATACTTCCGTGCAAGAGCTGGCCGCTGATGGGTTTAGTATATACCCCAACCCGGCATCTGATAAGGTTTATTTGCTAAAAGACCATGAAAGACCGGTTACCGTTTCCATAATCAATACTGTGGGTAATGTGGTCGCTACCTATCATATGGTAAGCCCCGAGATCATTATCGATGCAGATGACCTCGGATCGGGTATTTACATGATACACCTTGATGACGGTAAGGAAACCCGTTTCAGAAAACTTATTGTGCAATAGGCGATCTGTTCCCTGAATTGAAAAAAACCGGGTTACTTTCTGCTAAGTAACCCGGTTTTATATTTTGTGTTTAGTTCAAAAAGATCGGTCCGTCGGGTCCCAGGGGTATTCCCAGCCACATCCAGATCATCAGGGCTGCAATCCACACGATTGCCAGGAAGATGGTGTAAGGAAGCATGGTAGAAATGATGGTTCCTATACCGTAGCGTTCATCGTACTTTTCTGCAAAAGTTACTATAAGTGCAAAGTAACTCATCATGGGAGTTACCAGGTTGGTAAGGGAATCACCAATACGGAAGGCGGCCTGTGTAATGCCGGGATGATATCCGTTTTCCAGCAGCATAAGCATGGGGATGAATACCGGGGCAATAATAGCCCATTTGGCCGATGCACTTCCCATAAACAGATTGATAAAAGCTGCCAGCAAAACAAAAGCTGCAATGAGCACAGGGCCGGTAAATCCGATCTCTGTAAGTCCCGATGCACCTTTTATGGCTATGATCAAACCCAGATTGGAGTAATTGAAGAAATACACAAACTGTGCAGCAAAGAACACCAGTACAATATAGCCACCCATTCCGCTCATCGATTTGATGATGTGTTTCATCATATCCTTGTCATTTTTTACGGTTCCCACAATAATACCGTAAACGAGGGCAGGGAGAAGGAAAAGCAACAGGATTCCTATGATGATTCCTGTAAAGAAAGGAGAGTGCAATATTGAGCCGGTTTCCGGATTTCTGAACAATCCGTTTTCAGGAATAACAGTCATTGCAAGTACACCAATAAAAACAAGCACAGTGAGACCGGCCCAACGTAAACCTTTCCTTTCTTCGGGGGTAAGCTGAACGATTTTGAATCGCTCGGCCGTGCCTTCGTATTTTCCCAGACGGGGCTCTACCACTTTTTCAGTAACCCAGGTTCCCACGAATAATACAATGAAACTGGAGGCGATCATGAAATAGTAGTTTACAGCGGGGTTTACCACCATGTCGGGGTCAATGATCTGTGCGGCCGAGGTAGATATACCTGCCAGAATGGGGTCGATGGAGCCGATGAAGAGGTTGGCACCGAATCCGCCGCTCACGCCGCAGAATGCCGCAGCAAGTCCGGCCATGGGATGCCGCCCCAACGCATGGAATATCATGGCACCAAGTGGTATCAGGATTACATAGCCGGCTTCTACCGCCAGACCTGAAATAATACCGGCCAGTACCACCGCTGCAGTGATGAACTTCTTCGGTGCACTCAGTACCAGCGCACGTATCATAACAGCAAATAATCCCGTACCTTCAGCAAGGCCAATACCCACCATTACCACCAGCACGTATCCCAGGGGAGGGAAACGAAGGAAATTGTTCAGGATATTGGTATACATCCAGCGGATGCCATCGGCACTGAGCAGGTTGTTCACGGTAACCGTCTGGCCGTCGGCGGGGTTTACAGCCGTTGTACCCAATGCGTGGGTAAGCCATGACAAAAGTACCACAACCACTGCCAGCCCACCGAATATGGTGGCCGGGTGGGGAAGTTTGTTACCAACTATTTCAATGAAATCAAGAGCCCGCGCAAACAGGCCACCTGGCTTTTTTTTCATATTTCCGGAAGAGTTTGCCATTTTGATAATGTGTTAGATGATAATTTTTTTTGTGCTTATGGTTTATATCTGTTATGCAACTATAAAAACAGCGACAAAGATATGATTTTTGATGTAACCTCTGGTTGAAACCAGATAGTCTTTATCTGACGAAAAGATCCGGGGTTTGCGTCACTGATTCTGCAGAGTGCCAACTTTCAACCAATGCAAATTATAC
>JBHEOF010000066.1:0-253 GCA_046261715.1 Bacteroidales bacterium | reverse complement strand
TGAGAAAGTAATAGGAACAAAGACCGAAGTCTGGAGAATGAAGAACACTGAATACCAAACGCCCAACGCGAAGAGGGAACCGTAAGGGCCGCCAGGTTTTTCGCCAGGTTCGCAAGGGTTTTAGTGGCACTTCGCTCGCTTGGTGCAACCTTTGCTCGCTTTGTGTATCCTTTGCGCAAATTGCGTTTTCAAAAATTTTTAACCATATAAGACGTATAAGATATACTTTCCCGGTCCTTATATGCCTTTTATG
>JBHEOF010000065.1:5734-14606 GCA_046261715.1 Bacteroidales bacterium | reverse complement strand
GTTTGGGAAAATCTTTATTTCAGCACCTTATTGGTTTACAGAGATATTCCGCGTAAGCAAATAAAGGAAAAGGTTGACAATATGCTTATTAGTCTTGGTTTAGCCCACATTAATGATTTAAAAGTGGGAAATACCATGAATAAAAAGATCAGTGGAGGGCAAAGGAAAAGATTGAACATCGGTCTCGAACTCATACGTGAACCCTCAGTTCTTTTTGTTGATGAACCCACATCAGGCTTATCATCGCGTGATTCTGAGAATGTAATGGAATTGCTAAGAGAACTTACCGCTAAAGGAAAGTTGATTTTTGTTGTTATCCATCAGCCTTCGTCTGAAATTTTCAAAATGTTTGACAAAATAGCCATTCTTGATGATGGTGGAGTACAAATCTATTATGGCAACCCGGTTGAAGCTGCCATGTATTTTAAAAAGATTGACAACCAGATAAACAGTGAACAGGGTGAATGTCCACGTTGCGGCAATGTAAACCCTGAAACCATATTTAATATTATTGAATCACGAATAGTTGATGAATACGGCAAATCAACCGGCATAAGAAAAGTTCAGCCCGAAGAATGGTCCAGACATTTTAAAAATAATGGAAGCCATAATATAACCGATTACAAAACTGACAAACTGCCCGCATATGATAAAAAACCAGGCTGGCTTAAGCAATTTCGTATTTTCTTTAAGCGTGATATTAAAAGCAAACTTGCTAATAAACAATACGTAGCTCTAAACCTGCTTGAAGCACCTTTTCTGGCATTTCTGCTTGCCTTTGTTATCAGGTATATCGATGATCCCGCATCAGCAAATTATATTTTCAGAGACAACGGAAATATAATGCCCTATCTTTTTATTTGTACGATAGTTGCTGTTTTTACCGGCCTCATTGTTAGTGCTGAAGAAATTTTCAAGGACAGAAAGATTCGCAAAAGAGAAGCATTCCTTAACCTGAGCAGAAGCAGTTATCTTTTATCTAAGATGGGAATCCTGTTTATTATCTCCGCAATACAATCAATATTATTTGTATGGGTTGGAAACAGTATTCTTGGTATCCAGGGAATGTATTTTGAATACTGGCTGGTATTTTTCTCTTTGGCTGCCCTGGCTAACGCAACAGGATTGATCATTTCATCAACATTTAACTCCGCAGTAACAATTTATATACTAATACCTTTTTTAATTATTCCGCAAATGGTGCTCACAGGGGCTATGTTCAGTTTCGACAGAATAAACCGCTCCCTGGGCGGAGGGCTTGAAAAAGTACCGGTAATTGCTGAATTCATGCCAACAAGATGGGCCTTTGAAGCCCTGGTAGTTCATCAGTTTGTGAACAATGATTATGAAAGGCAATTTTATGATTTACGGAAACTTGAAAGTACGTTCAACTACAAAAACGTATATTATATTCCCGAATTAAAAACCATTACAGAAAACTGGAAATCAGATTATTTGAAAGGAGAAGAAAAGCCTCTGAAGGTTGAAGATAAGGAACTATTGTACAATGAAATATCCAGGGAAAACAATTCTGTCTTTGCTCAGCATCACAAACTAATATTCAGGGAAATAGAAGAATTGAAACGGGATAATCCTGACCCTGCATTGGCTGATGAAATTCTTACACATCTTGATCATCTATCCGAATACTACAGCATTAATTTTAACAGTATAAACAATCAAATTGATAGTAAGATTTCAGAAATGGTAAGCACGAAGGAGAAACGGGAGAATTATCAGAATTGGTATAACGATCATTATAACAGTCACCTGGCATCCTTCGCAAAAAACACCTTTGCCCCTCTCCCATTGGTAAGGATTGGTAACAGGCTGATCCAAAAAATTGATCCGGTTTATCTTGAACCCGGGGAGAGTTGTTTGCTATGTTTCAGAACGCATTTTCTTGCACCCAGTAAAAATTTTGCCGGAATGTATTTTTCCACATTCTATTTTAATGTGGCCATCTTGTGGATATTTACATTACTGGCCTATATAGTTCTTTATTATAACCTGCTGAAAAAAGTATTTGTATTTTTTGAAAAGAAAAAACTTATCAGCTCAGTGAATTAGTAATGAATCAAATTTTACCATAACATCTAAAAATTAAACACGTAAAAAAAAGTACACCAACAATTATAAAAAACCAATATTATGAAAAAACAAACAGCACTTATTGTTTTACTGGTTTTGGCATTAATGCAACTCAATGTGGGCTGCAATCAAGGTCAGAGGCAGGAAGCAACAGACCTTCTTCACGATACTATTGGTGCTGAAGGTTTAAAAATGAGTGAGGCAATGGTAAATGAAATCATTTCATCTGTACCCAACCCTGTTGAAATGGCCTCTGCTCTCCAGAAAAACGATGTAGTTTATTCACAAAAACTACTAAATCCATCTGGAAATATTGACAACTACAATACCAATTTCCAGAGAGCCCTGAATCTTGGTATATATGGTACTGATCTTATATACATGAATATTTACGACCGTACCGTAGCTACTTTAAGATACCTGACCAACATAAGGGAACTGGCTGCAGACCTCAGGCTTGAGCAGTTTTTTGACTACAATACTTTAAACAGGTTATCGGAAAGCAGTAAGAATGTCGACTCTGTTTTGTTTATTACTAACACCGGTTTCGATAAAATGACAAGATATCTGATTGACCAGGACAGAAGCAATATTGCTGTTTTAATTTCTGCAGGTACCTGGATCGAAAGTTTATATATTGCCACACATGCTCCCAAAACGCCAGAAAATCAAGAATTATTAAACAAAAGAATTGGTGAGCAAAAGAAAGTTTTGGATAACCTGATTCTGCTAATGAATGCATATGAGCAAAATGAAGGTTTTAATACACTTTTACAAGATCTGAAAGACCTGAAAAGCGAATTTGACCGGGTTACAATATCATACGTATACGCCGAACCGTCTGTAAAAGAACAGGATGGTTCTCTTATAGTTGTTGATAATTCCAGAAGTATGGTTGAAATAAATGATGAAACCGTAAAACGAATTACCGAAGCGGTAGCAAATATTAGAAACAAAATTATTGAGTAAGTAGCAGGAATTTATATTTCAAATATTAATTTATTTGAAATTATCGCACAACTTCACAAAATAATCGTAAAGTAAACAATAAAAGCAAAATAAGATGAAAAAATATTTTTTACTCATAGGTTTGATTTTTCTGGTTTTCTCCGGTCAAAGAGTTTTTTCTCAATGTGGAGAAGATTTAGTAGATATTTGCCACGGAAAACTTGAAAATGCACGCTTTATAAAGAGTTGGCCCGTTCAATTGCCTGCAAGGGCCAAAGGTGAAACCCTGCCGCAGGTAAGTTTCAAACTTCCTCTAACCAGCGGAAATACATACAAAATTTTCGCCTGTAATGCCGAAGAATATGCGGGAAAGGTAATTGTTAGTATAAGAAATCAAAATGATGACCTTGTGGTTACCTCTTATGTTGTGGAACAAAACAGACATATACCAGTTATTATGTTTCCTGTTTTCATGAGTGGTATTTATACATTTAGTTTTTATTTTGAAGACGGCAGAGAAGGTTGCTCTGTGGGAGTGGTATCAATTGCTGAATAACCTGAACACTCTGCTCTTTGAATTAATTTTGAATATAAACCGTTTTTAAGTAAAACTCGGATTACATACACACGGGTTTTTCTTAGTTTAGCGTACTTTCTCCAAAATACTGTAATTCATGAAACCCAAAAAGAAACAAATATTTGTAATTGAAGACAACAAAACTGAAGGGATGTTGCTTAAGCTATGTCTTGGATCGGTTAAGAATGTTGCTGTTACCAATTATACTTTTGGAGAAGAGTTGGTAAAGAACCTTGACAAAAAGCCGGAAATTGTGATTGCAGATATGATGCTTCCTGATATTACCGGTGAAGAACTTATTCACACAATAAAAGAAAGCAGCCCTCATACCGAAGTTATTGTTGTATCATCACAGAAAGACACTGACCTTATTGCCAGGGTGCAGGAACTTGGAGTATATAATTACCTGGTAAAAAGCGAAACATGCATGGAATCACTTCAAAAAGCTATTGAAGATCTTACTTTTCTAATTGATAATAAGCGGTAGATTAGTCAGCATATCATTTTTAACCGGGTCCATAAAAAGGTCCCGGTTTTTGTTTTATTAAAATACAAATTGATAGAAATTTACTATTTTTAATCTTTTTTATCAAAGGAATTTAACTATTTATTATTTTAAGTAACTATTGCTGCAGATCAAGGTCTTTCAAAAAAAAAATTTCAATCTGCACACTTCCAAAAATTGCTCTAAAGGTGAAACAAATTATAAATCTTATTTTTCTTCCCGGAAATCGTGCGATAGTATAATAATTATCAATATATTATGAATACAAGTATTACGATCATAATCGCTGAAGACGATGAAGGCCATGCTTACCTGATCAGGAGAAACCTTAATAAAGCAGGCATAGCAAACCCAATTATACATTTTAAGGATGGCGAAGAAGTTTTGAATTTTTTTTCAAACAAAAAAAATGATAAACAATTTAATTCCGATATAGGATATATTTTATTACTAGATATTAAAATGCCAAAGATTGACGGAACCGAAGTGCTTGAAACCATGAAATCACATCCGGTTCTAAGAAAAATTCCTATAGTAATGATAACCACAACAGATGCACCTGCTGAAGTTGAACTATGCCATTCCCTGGGTTGCAACAGCTATATTGTTAAACCTATTGATTATGCAAAGTTTATTGATGTTGTAAAAAAACTCGGTTATTTTCTTTCAATTGTTGAGGTTCCTAAAGCCGGTTAACATAAGGCATTGTATTTACCCTTAAAAATATGTGTGAATTCTTTTAATATGTATAATGGATTGTAATTTACATCTTAATGACTATTTTTGTTTATTATGATATTGTAAGAGGCTTTATTATATAACTTTATTAAATGGAATAATAATTCTGAAATAAAATTACATCCATGGCCCAGCGACAATTCGACATAGAAACTACAGAAAAATATATAATCATAGTCATCGAAGATGATGTTTCTCTTAACACGCTGATTCAAAAAACCCTTCAAAGAAACAACTACTCAACCCAGGGTTTTTATACCGCAAATGAAGCTATTGAGTGGCTTAAAAAGAATGATCATACAAAATGCTTACTGCTTCTCGATTATCAACTCCAGGAAATGAGTGGCGAGCAACTGATCAAAATCCTCAGAAGAGATAATATTGAAATTCCATTTATCATAATTACCGGCCATGGTGATGAAAAAACTGCCGTGGAAATGATGAAGCTTGGAGCCCTGGACTATATGATCAAGGATAGCAGTTTTATAGATCTTTTGTCAACGGTTATTCAGCAGGTAATTAATCATATCGATATTGAAGACAAACTTAATGAATCGCAAATTGCCCTGAAAAAAAGTGAAGAGAAGTACCGGAGTATTTTTGAAAATATACAGGATGTTTACTTCGAACTTTCACTTTACGGTAATGTGCTTGATATTTCACCGTCGGTAGAAAATATGCTCGATATCAAAAAAGAATCCATCATAGATAAGAAATTATTTATGGATAAGAAACAGGAAGAAAACTTCCTGGATTTATTAAAAGAACAAGGTTCAATATCTGATTTTGAAGCATACCTGTCAAAGGAAAATGGTCATAAAATACCTGCATCATTCACCTGTAAATACCTTTACAACACTGATGGTCAGCCTCGGAAAATCATTGGAACCATAAGAAATATTACTGAAAGAAAACAAGCTGAAGAGGTTATCAGGCATAGCGAAGAAAGATACAGGATACTTGCTGAGAATTCAAGTGATATGATTTCAAAGCACAACTGGGATCGAACATATCTTTACGTTTCTCCTGCCTGTAATAAGCTTCTTGGTTATCAGCCAGATGAGCTTACAGGGTCATCAGCTTATCGGTTTATCCATCCTGATGATGTAGAAAGTATAAGAAAAAACCATATTATGCTTCTTGAAAACAGAACAAACTCTTTTATTGAAAGTTACAGGATTCGTAAAAAAGACGGTTCATATATATGGTTTGAAACCAATAACCAGGTGATTTACAATCAAAACACAAACCTGGTTCAGGAAATTGTTTGTGTTTCACGCGATATTACCGAAAGAAAAGAAAAAGAAGAACTGCTTAAAGCCAAGGAAGTTGCTGAAAGGGCTAATAAAGCAAAATCTGAGTTTCTGGCCAATATGAGCCATGAAATAAGAAATCCTCTCAGCGCAATTATAGGAATGGCTAAAACGCTCGACAAAACACCCATGGATGATGAACAGAAAGAATATCTCAACTCCATTAATATCTCTTCTTTGAATCTGCTAAGCATTCTAAATGACATACTGGATTTTTCAAAAATTGAAGCCAACAAAATAGAACTCACCTATGCCAATTTTGATCTGAAGGAAATGATTGAATCTGTCTTAAAATCATTTGATCCACTTGTCAATGCAAAAGAAATTTCACTTGAATATTACATTAAGGATGGAACTCCCCTGCATCTTTATGGGGATGAGAAAAAAATAGTACAAATACTGAATAATTTAATAAGTAATGCCATTAAATTTACAAACGAAGGTAAAGTTGAGATATTTGCAGACAGTACAGGACAAAACTCACAAAATACCCGGATAAATTTCAGTGTAAAAGATACAGGCATAGGAGTAAAAAAAGAAGATATCCCCCGAATGTTTGAGTCTTTCAGCCAGCTTGATCTGTCAGCAAAAAAAGAATATCAGGGAACAGGTTTGGGTTTAAGTATTGCAAAAAGTCTTGTAAGCCTGATGAGCGGTAAGATATCTTTTGAAAGCGAATATAAAAAAGGAAGTAAAGTAAACTTTAGCTTGCCACTGGTTGTGGCAGATCATAAAATTCAGGATTCAGGAAGTGAAAATAACGAAATAAATACAGAAGAATCTTTGAAAGAAAATATACTTAAAATCCTTGTTGCAGAAGATGATGCTATAAATCAGCTTTACCTGGCCGGTTTTTTAAAATCGCACGGCTGGATAGTTGATACTGCTCCCAACGGACTTCTTGCTCTTGAGAAGTATAAGAAGAATTCTTATGATATTATCCTTATGGATGGTCAGATGCCCAAAATGGATGGTTTTGAAACTACCCAGAAAATAAGGGAAATTGAAAGCCAAAAGGATGAAAAAGTCCACATCCCTATTGTGGCAATTACCGGATACGCCATCCCCGGCGACAGAGACAGATTCATTAGCGCCGGTATGGATGATTACGTTACAAAACCCATTGATGAAAACAAACTGATAGATATTATAAATTTGCTTGTGAAAACGTGAGAAAAACCTCACGTTTTTTTTATATAAGACAATACGTATTATTCTCTTATGTGAAAAATAAATAATATCATCAAAAATCCTTTCAGATTATCGTCTTTTTTTCATATTAATTTAAAAGATTATTATAATTTAGCATTTGTTGTAAACAATCTATAACATATAAATAAAATATATTATTATGCAAAATATGGACTGGGCTAAACTACCTTTTGGCTATTTTAAAACCGATTACAATGTACGTTGCTATTTTCGTGATGGCAAATGGGGCGAAATGGAAGTATCATCTTCTGAATACATTAACATCCATATGGCAGCTACTTGTTTGCATTATGGGCAGGAAGCATTCGAAGGCATGAAAGCATACAGAGGGAAAGATGGAAAAATCAGACTTTTCCGCTGGAAAGACAATGCTGCCCGCATGCGTCAATCATCGCAGGGAATTCTGATGGCTGAAGTACCTGACGATATTTTTTATAAGATGATAGTAAATGCTGTGAAACTCAATGAAAAATATGTTCCCCCTTACGGTTATGGTGCCGCACTTTACATCAGACCTCTGCTCATTGGCACCGGTGTACAGGTGGGTGTTAAGCCTGCAAATGAATATATGTTCATGGTGTTTGTAGGACCTGTCGGACCTTACTTTAAAGAAGGATTTAACCCTGTAACAATGCAAATCGTAAGAGATTTTGACCGAGCTGCACCACTGGGTACCGGAGCTATAAAAGTTGGCGGAAATTATGCTGGTAGTCTCAGGGCAAGTGAAAGAGCAAAAGCTGAAGGTTTTGCTGCCGTATTATTTCTCGAAGCAAAAGAGAAAAAGTATATTGATGAAGCGGGACCTGCCAATTTCTTTGCCATAAAAGGTAATAAATATATTACCCCTAAATCTGATTCAATCTTACCTTCCATTACCAATAAAAGCCTTATGCAGTTGGCTACTGATCTGGGTCTGGAGGTTGAACGCAGGGCGGTTGCAGTTGAAGAACTGTCAGATTTTGACGAAGTGGGGGCTTGCGGTACAGCTGCAATAATTTCTCCTATTAAAAAGATTGTTGACAGAGAATCCGGAAAGACTTACGAATTTTGTAAGGATGGAAAAGCTGGTCCTGTATCAGAGAAACTATACAGAAAACTGCAGGCCATTCAATATGCTGAAGAACCTGATACACACGGCTGGGTTACTGTATTGGATTAAGATACATCCAAATAAATATTTAAAAAAAGGACTCTTGAATTCAGAGTCCTTTTTTTAATAATACAATTGTATTTAAATAATTCCTTTCGATTTTAACAGTGGTTCCATTTCAGATTGCAAACGCCTGGCCTCTGATGCCGCTGCAGAATCAAAATCGCTTTTGTCAGATGCAAAAATGATACTTCTGGAAGCATTTACCAGCAATCCGCAATCACTATTTAATCCATAATCAGTAACTTCCTTAAGGCTTCCACCCTGGGCTCCTACTCCAGGCACAAGTAAAAAAGAACCGGGTGCAATTTTTCTTATTTCATCTATCAATTCAGCCT
>JBHEOF010000065.1:318-5724 GCA_046261715.1 Bacteroidales bacterium | reverse complement strand
AAAGGTTCAATAGAATCATAGCCCATGTAAGGACTAACAGTTACAGCATCAAAATCCATGTGTTTGAAAAATGCTTTTGCATATCCGGCAGCAGAATTACCAATATCACCTCTTTTGGCATCGGCGATAGTAAAAACCTGTTCTTTATGATTCTTTAAATAATGCATTGTTCTCTCCAGGCTTTTCATGCCGGCAGAACCGTTACTCTCATAAAATGCAAGATTGGGTTTATAGGCAACTGTGTAAGGTAATGTAGCATCAATGATCCTTTTATTGAATTCAAATACCGGATCTTTTTCTTTTCTAAGAAAGGCAGGGATCTTATCAATATCAGTGTCCAGCCCGACACAAAGAAATGATTTCTTTTTTTTAATAAGGTCAATAAGTTGATTGCGATTCATCATTAAGTGTTTTAGGCTACACCTTCCTTGAGTTTTTCTGCATTTTCAGCTACCTGCAATGCATCAATTATTTCCTGTATTTCACCATCCATTATTGCAGAAAGATTATACATGGTAAGCCCGATCCGGTGATCTGTTACTCTTCCTTGCGGATAGTTATATGTGCGGATCTTTGCTGATCTGTCGCCGGTTGATACCATGGTTTTTCTCTTTGATGCTATTTCATCAAGATATTTCTTATGCTCCATATCATAAAGGCGGGACCTTAATACTTTCAATGCTTTTTCAAAGTTCTTGATTTGCGATTTCTGATCCTGGCAGGTTACTACAACACCTGTGGGAGTATGTGTAAGCCGAACGGCTGAATATGTTGTGTTAACCGATTGACCACCCGGGCCCGATGAGCAATAGGTATCTTTTCTAACATCGTTCATATTCAATTCAATATCAAACTCTTCGGCTTCAGGTAAAACGGCAACGGTAGCAGCAGATGTATGCACACGTCCCTGGGTTTCAGTTTGCGGCACCCGTTGCACCCTGTGCACGCCTGACTCATACTTTAAAATGCCGTACACCTTATTACCCGATACATTAAAAACAATTTCCTTAAAGCCCCCTGAAGTTCCCTCATTCACATCAACTACTTCTGTTTTCCAGCCCTTTTTTTCGCAGTATTTGATGTACATCCGGTACAGGTCACCTGCAAAAATAGCAGCCTCATCACCCCCGGTTCCTCCACGAATTTCTACAATAGCATTCTTGGTATCCTGCGGATCTGTGGGAACAAGCAAAATCTTTATCTTTTCCTCCAGTTCTTCCTCCCTTTCATACAATGATTCAAGTTCCATTTTTGCCATTTCGCGAAACTCTTCATCCTTTTCTTTGTTCAGAATCTCTTTTGATGATTTAATATTGTCAAGAACATTTTTGTATTCTTTATATACTTCAACAATCTCTTCCAGATCTTTATATTCTTTATTCAGCTGAATATATCTTTTCATATCAGCTATATTATCAGGATCGGTGATCAATTGCGAAACCTCTTTAAACCTGTTATTGATGGCTTCAAGTTTATCTAAAAGCATAATTTTCTTGTGTTAAATACTCCGTAAAAAGATGTTTTACGGGGTAAGGAAATTTCATTTAAAGTGATTAAACAGGTGCAAAATTACTAAAATTCAATCGTACTACAATTCATAGTGAAAAGTACCATGAACAGTTCTTATATCAAGTTTTTTTCCTGTATCTTTCTCGCAATACCCGATAATTTTCGCCTCCATATCAAAGGATTTGCATATTTCAATAATATTTGCAGCATATTTCTCTTCCAGGTAAATTTCCATGCGATGTCCCATATTAAATACCTGGTACATTTCTTTCCAGTCGGTTCCCGATCCCTGTTGTATCATTCTGAATAGCGGGGGCAAATCAAAAAGGTCATTTTTAATTACACGCATATTTTCAATAAAGTTCAGTACTTTGGTTTGTGCCCCGCCACTATTGTGAATAAGGCCATGTATTAAAGGGCGGGACTCCTTGAGTATTTCTTTCATTACCGGGGCGTAGGTCCTTGTAGGTGATAATACCAGTTTACCTGCATCCGGACCATCAATCCCTTCCACTTTGTCTGTAACAAGTTTTGATCCGGTGTATACTACATCTTTATCCAGAGAATTATCAAAACTCTCAGGATACTTTTCGGCGTATAATGAAGAAAATACATCATGCCGTGCTGAAGTGAGACCATTGCTGCCCATGCCTCCGTTATAACTATCTTCATAGGTAGCTTTACCAAAGGAGGCTATACCTACAATAACATCACCCGGTGAAATCCGGTCGTTAGCAATTACATCCTTCCGGGGTATGCGAGCAGTTACAGTGGAATCAACAATAATTGTTTTCACAAGATCGCCCACATCGGCTGTTTCACCTCCTGCAGACCAGATGTGTATGCCATGGTCGCGCATTTTCTGTAAAAACTCTTCATTGCCATTTATTATTGCAGAGATAACCTCACCAGGTATACGCAACTTGTTTCTCCCTATTGTGGAAGATAATAGTATTTGATCAGTAATACCAACACATAAGAGGTCATCAAGATTCATTACAACGGCATCCTGGGCAATCCCTTTCCAAACAGAAATATCGCCGGTTTCCTTCCAGTAAATGTATGCTAGTGACGATTTGGTGCCTGCTCCATCGGCATGCATTGCGTTGCAATACTTTTTGTCTCCGCCAAGTATATCGGGTATTATTTTGCAGAATGCTTTGGGAAATAATCCTTTATCAAGATTTTTTATGGCATTGTGCACATCTTCCTTGCCGGCCGATACTCCCCTTTTCCCGTATTTTAGATTTTCTGACATCTTTGGTTATTTTTCTGCAAAAATAAGCATCCCTGATATCTTTATCATATCAGGGATGCATTTTTATGTAATGAAGTTATTGATTTCTTAAATCGATTTGAACAGGTCTCTCTTGCCGAAGTTCTTCTTCGGGATCAAAATCTTCGCTCAGTACCCTGAACTCTGTACGTCGGTTAAGTTGATGGGCTGCATCCCGATGACTTTCAGTGGGCAGACTATTGATATAATTTTCGTTGAGCACTACACCTGCTTCGAAAGTAAAGCCATCTCTTACAATGGTTTTATCAATTATTCTGGGTACTCTTTTGCCATAGCCTACAGCTACCAGCCGTGCGGGATTAATACCTCTCCCGATAAGATAATCCACAACTGACTGTGCTCTTTTTTGCGAAAGTGTATCATTTACTGCATCTGTTCCCCTGCTATCAGTATGCGAAGCCAGTTCAATTATAATTTCAGGATTATCCTCAAGCGTGGTAATGAGCCCGTTCAGTGAATCCTGATATTGGGGTAAAAGCTCCCATCTGGCAAATTCGTAAAGGATCTCAGGAAGCTCGATGGGTTCATCAGGAATAGGCTGCAGATAAAAATCATTAACAAATTCACGACTCCTTTCTACACCGATTGTTGATTCCTGACTTCTTACATTAAAATATTTTTCTTTACTTACAAGGATTTCATACGATGTATTCTCCCTGATCCTTGTCTTACCAAAGGAATATTCGCCGGCTTCAGATGTTTCAGCTTGTGCAAAAGACCCATCAGAACCAATTAACTGTACCTGGGCGCCTGCAATCACCTGCTTTGTGCTGTCATCCAATACTGTTCCTTTCATAGTAAACTCAAGGGGTGGTATTTCAAACGACATAATTGCATCGCCTCTTGATCCTCTTTGATTGCGACTGGTTGTAAAAAATCCGGATTCTGTGCCGCTTCTGAATACTATACCAAAGTCGTCTGCTTCGCTATTGATGGGTACACCGATATTAACAGGCACAGTCCAGCCATCCGGCTCCATGATTGAATAAAAAATATCAAGACCTCCTAAACCGGGATGTGCGTTGGAAGAAAAGTAGATGGCTCCATCTTCTCTCACATAAGGAAACATTTCATCTCCGGGAGTATTAATTTGCGAACCAAGGTTACGTGGATTGACAAAATCTCCACCTGCAGTTTCTTTCTCTGCTACCCATATATCTTTACCTCCTTCACCACCGGCCATATCTGAAACAAAATACAACCGCATTTCATCAGGACTGATTGCGGGATGACCCACCGAGATAGTGCTATCGTTGATAAGATTAACCTCACCGGGTTCTCCCCAGTCGGTACCTCTCCTTTCTGAACGGTAAATTCTGCAGCCCAGTTCTTTATCGGGTAAAGACTGGCAACGTGTAAAGTACATTACGTTACCGCCAGAATTAATTGATGGTGCACCCTCATTAAACTCTGTATTTACCGGACCCTCATCCAGCAAAGAAGGAGTGCTCCAATCACCACTTCTATCCTGGTAAGAAACAAAAAGCGAAGTAAAACTCTCACCGGTCCATGGATCAGTTTTTGACCCTACTGCTCCATCGCGGTTGGATGTAAAGATCAGAATGCTGCCGCGTTGATCACCCAAAGCAGGAGCAAAATCATCCTGCCTTGAATTCAAAGCTCTGTCAAAATCTATTTCGTATAACCCCGGGTTTTCAATCAATTCATTAGCCAGTTTAATTGAATTAATTCCCCAATCACCCCGCCAATCATCTGGCACCTTTTCCTTATAAATTTCAAACTGCTCCAGGGCTTCTTCATATTTACCGTTTTTCATCATTGCGTCGGCGAGATAAAAAACTGCTATCGGATCGGGATAATTACTCCTTACTGCACGGCGGAAAAAGGCTTCTGCTCTTCGGTAATCATTCATATACTTATAGCACAAAGCCTGTTGATACAAGACCCTTACCCCTTCCCTTCTGTCTTTTCGTCTTACTCTTCTGTAAGCTTTGCTGTACAAATCAACAGCTTCGCTGTACTGACGCAATTTAAAAGCCTGATCGGCTCTCTCAAGGCGACGGCTTTGTGCCCCGGCAGATTCGGGATATAAAACAATCAAAAGGGAAGCAATTACCAGGAAGAGAATTTTCTTCATAAAGAATGCGGAAGTATTTTGAAAACAGGTTAATATTGTCTTTCTAAAATCAATTTTTCAGTATAAAAGTAAACGAAAAGGATTTAACAAAATTGCAACAGATGATTAGCAGATTTATTTTTCTTTATCAGTTTGATTGTCTTTTTCTTCGGAATCGGATTCATCCGGTTCTTCATCGCTGATCTGATTGTATGGATAAGGAAGTTCTTCCCCGGGTTGAGTCTGATGATCATCATCCGGCTTTTCTTTGGTTTCACTATTGACATTATTGCTCTCTGAAGGATTAATTTCTGCAGCTTTATTGAGACCTTTGCTAAAGCCTTCGATATCTTCCTTTACCTTATTCACAGGATTATCAATTTCATCTGAATAACGGTTTATTTCAGTATTGATATCCTTCTGAACTTTTTTTATTTCATTTATTCCTTTTCCCAATGCCCTGGCAATTTCAGGTATTTTTTTGGGGCCAAAAAAGATCAATATCAGCAAAACAATGACGAAT
>JBHEOF010000065.1:0-308 GCA_046261715.1 Bacteroidales bacterium | reverse complement strand
CCTCCACTGATGCCAAATAATAATATGGAAAAAACCGGGATACTCATATAATCGATTTAGTTCACAAATTTAAAACAAAGCAAGCAATAAACCTGCTTTGCAAGGAATTTTTTCATCATATTTATAAGCAAAAGAGGCTGCTTCTCAAAAGAAGCAACCTCCATAGCAAAAGTTAATATTTTACTGATTTTATTATTTGTTCTTTTTACCTTGCTTACGGGTAATAAGATCATAAGCAATAGGAGTAGCATTAAACAATGATGAATAAGTACCAATGGCAATACCCATCATAAGAGCAAATGCAAATC